>JALUKO010000049.1 GCA_027056525.1 Helicobacteraceae bacterium
TTTATACACAAAGTAACTCTTCGGTTCTCGTTAAAGATGAAGATATTTACTATTTTGTTCAAAAAGAAAAAATAAGAACTCTTTACAAGAATAAATCGCCGCTTTACTCCTATGAAGGTTTTTACGGCATTGTCTGTGATGTTGACTCCAAAGGGGCTGTGTATTTTGTTGCCAATTCAAAAAACGGCTCTACACTTTACAGGTATGATGAAGGTAAAGTGAGCAGAGCCAGCTCTGCAGATAATGTTTTAGAAGCTAAGTTAGCGAATGATCATGAGGCAGTGCTCGCAGCTGTAAGTGATAAAGAGTATTATTTTGTTCAAAGTAAGCTTGAAGAGATAGAGCAAACCCCGTATGAAACAAAGTTGTTTTTTGAAAGTAAGCCTTACTATGGCACATACAAGCCTGTGGATGCAGTAGATGTGGATCTCTCTAAGCCCTATAATGCACTGCTTGACATGCACTACAGTGGAACCAACTTTTTGTTTGCATATACAGGGGATAATGTTCTTGGGAAACTCGACATAAATTTTGCCGATTCACTCTCACAAAATGCTTTAACACTCAATGTGTCACGTGATGAAAACAACGTAAGTATTGCAGGGTTTACCTATGCAAACTCAAAATATCTGCTTGAGTATATTGTGAGTGCATACAAGGTTGTAGACAAGAGTAACTATGAAAACATACGTGAAAGTGGTGTAAGTCTTGGAGCCGTGTTGCCTTTTTATAAAAAGGGGTACAATTTAGCTACATTTGCTCTAAATTATTACCAGAGTTATGATGCTACACTCCGAGAACCTTTGATTTTTAGTGTAAATGTATCACATTCGGAAGTTTATGGTATAAGTATGTATTATAATTATCTTAATTCTGGAGCCCTTTATGCTGCAAAAGATAGAGATGATCTCATCTATGGTGGGAAGTATGAATTTAATCATGAACTTGGCTTTGAAACCTATATGGGGCTCTCTACAAAATACTCTACAACTAACAGCGATATATCAGGTTTGCAAGCTGCACAAAAAAACAGAGGTGTTAAAATCACTAACATATCTTATCAGTTGGATATGGATCCATCTAGTATTTATATACCAAGTTTAACAACCTCATATTATGTGAAAAGTGCCGGATATATAGATGTTTCACTTTCAAAAGTATTGAATTTTTCATCGTATTGGTTTACCTTTCCTCTCTCTTTGCAAAGAGAAGCTCTCTACCTCAAATATAGAACCTATAACATAAACGGTTTTTCTGGATACAAGGAAAATTTTAACGAGATAACGGCTGGTGTTACATTGTCAACGGTAATGTTAAATAAGTTTGTTATACCCGTAAGTTTTGAGTATATTCACAACAATGCGAAGTTTATTGAGGAAGAAAATAGTTTTAAATTCATTCTTGGTACAAGGTTTTAGTATAATATAATTATCACAAAATAAAGGTAACAGTATATGTTTTTTTCTTCACCTAAAAATGAATTGCAGAAAATAGATTCTCTTGAGGAGGAGTTAAAAGATCTCAAGCAAGAGTTGGAATTTTACAAGCAAACATTTGGTTTCTCCCAAGAGGAGATAATCCTTAGCGTTTCACAAAATGGCATCATCACCCATAAAAATGATATCGCACAACAAACTATAGAAGATGAGAACCTACTACTAAAGGAGCTGAGCAAAGGCACACAACACATAGATGTCAAAGGTTGCTCAGGTACTGTAAAATCAAAAAAACTCAGTAACGGTGCTACGCTTTATAGTATCATAAAGAGTGATATCAGAAATGATAAAAACAGTAAAATAATGTCAAATCACCAAAAGTCGATCGCATTTGCGCTTAAGGATTCCCAATCAACATACACCGATATGCTTGATGAACTTGAAAAAATGAAAAATGAATCGATCATAATCGCAAACGATTCAAAAGATGGTCTCGAACTTATTTTAGAATCTTCTGTAAATATGGATCAGTTAAGCCAAAATATGCAAGAGACAAAAAATGCCGCAGAGACTCTTAGTGAAAGATCGGGTGAAATTTCCGATGTGGTTAACCTTATAGAAGATATTGCGGATCAAACAAACCTTTTAGCACTCAATGCCGCCATAGAAGCAGCTCGTGCAGGTGAACATGGACGTGGGTTTGCCGTGGTAGCCGATGAGGTGCGAAAACTGGCAGAAAAAACACAAATCGCTACAAAAAATATAGCAGTTGTTGTGCGTGCTATGCAGCAAGAGAGTGTATCTGCCCAAGAGAGCGTCGAGGTTACAAATACTATACTTCATGAAACAAAAGACAAGATAGAGATGCTTAAGGAGAAAATCATATCTTTTGAAAAAAATGCTTCAAGAAGTGTTTTTGAAGTTGAGTATGTCAGTGACAAGATTTTTGCGAGTTTGGCAAAAATCGACCATGTGGTCTATAAAAACAATATGTTTGCCTTGCTTTTTGGTGAAGAAAACGAATTTAAGCAAACAGATCACAACCATTGCAGACTCGGCTTATGGTATACTGAGGGGATCGGTAAAAAAGAATTTTCCGATACACAGGCCTATAAAAAACTTGAAGTACCTCATGCTACTGTTCATAAAAATGCCAATAAACTTGCACAAGAATGTGCTTCCAGTGAGGTGATGTGCTCAAAAGAGGAGATCGAGGCAATGGTAGGAGAGATCGAAAAAGCAAGCTTGGAAGTGTTTAAATATCTCGATGCAATGGTTGAAGAAAAAACACAAAAACAGATGGGCAAGGCCGTAAAAGATCTATTTAGTTAAGGAGTGTTCTAGTGAAAAATATTGTAATCATCGATGATGAGGTGGAGATAGCTTCTATGATTGAGAAGTTCCTATCAAAAAGTGGTAATTATCATGTTAAGAGTTTTCATAATCCTCTTGTTGCTCTTGAGCATATACAAGATGATGTCGATGTGGTGCTTTTAGATATCATGATGCCCCAGATGGGTGGTTTGGAAGTGTTGCAAAAGCTTAAACAAAAATATCCCCAGATACATATTATCATGATGACTGCATACTCAACGCTTGATAAAGTGCTTGATTCTCACAGATACGGGGCTGTGCATTATCTCATGAAGCCATTTAAATCTTTAGGTGAAATATCTGCAAAAATTGAAGAGATCACAAGATAAAAAAATAGTATGAGCAACTATAAAAGATATACTACTCTTGGAATTTTTAGCATTTTTTTGTTTTTTTTCATATTTATGATTCAACAAAGAATGTACAACTCCAATGTTAAGATATTTTTAGAATCAGAAGTGTTGTTTGAGCAAAGTATTTATGATGCTTTAAAGCTCAAACACGATAAGCTCTCATTTGACTTGGAACATATTTTAGAGATAGAACATACTATATCAGGCGCACAGTACTTCACATTTGATACAAAAGTACAGACTCTTTCACACATAAAAGAGCTTTATAGTCTCTCTTTGGATGATTTGAAAAATATCGAAAATAAAATAAAAGAATCACGCAATTTTTCTTACCCTCTTCAACTTAAAGAGGGATGGTATGCAGTTACATTTATCAAATGCTTACAACATCCAGATACTTTTATCGTATCTTTTCGAAAATCACAGGTTCTTGAAAATATTTATATAAACAGACTCAAACAGCTGCTTATACTTGTTTTTATCGTAATCATACTGAGTTATATGCTTAATCTTTTACTCTTGAGAGCAAAAAAGTTAACTTCTGAAAAAAATAAAATTGCACTTGCTTTGCAAGAGGCAAATTTATACTTTGATAACGCAATGATAGGGTTTTTAGTGATAGATAAAAACAAAAAGATCATAAAAGCCAACCGGTTCTTATGCAAAGAGTTTGGTTATACAAAAGAGGAGCTTATAGGTAAAAACACAGATATATTGCATATATCATCTCTGAGCTATGCAAAATGGTGTGAGCTTATTACAACAAAGCTCAAAGAGGGTTCTGTAGAGCATGTGCGATATAAGATGAAAAGAAAAGATGATCAAGAGATCTATGTAGAAGCTTCCGGCGTGCCTTTTGACAAAGAAAAAGATTTCTTGGAAGGCTTTACGGTGTGGACTATGAAAGATATTACACAGCAGGTTGAAAATGAAAATATCATAAAAGAGCAAGAGGAGTATTTGCAGCAAAGAGTTATAGAAGAGGTACGCAAAAACATTGAACGTACAAAAGCGTATGAAGAGGAGAAGCTAAGAGATGTCAAGTTCAGCGCTATCGGCAAGCTCTCAGCAGGTATCACCCATGAAATCAATACACCTCTTACCTATATAAAGGGCAATTTGGAGATGATGAAGCTTGATATGCAGGATATTAGCGATGCATCTCTCAAACAAGAACTCATTGCAAGCTGTACGAATCTTCAAGAGGGTGTCAACAGAATCGCTACCATCATAAGCTCAATGCAGGAGATGGCACAACAGAGCAATGAAACAAAAGAGCCGGTAAATATATACGATACTCTAGTTACGGCATTGATCTTGGCACATAACCGCTCCAAGCATATATGTAAGATATATTTAAACAATAAAGAGTTTACTCTTGACACTTCTAAAACAGAATTTGAATGTATCTGTACTTTACAAAAACAGCGTATTGAACAGGTTTGGATCGTGATCATTAACAATGCTTTGGATGAGCTTCAAAAAAAAGGTACTTTTCAAGAGAGAAGATTGCGTATTGATTGTTTTGTAGATGAGCAGTATGTTGTTGTAAAATTTAAAGATAATGGGGGTGGTATCGATGAAGAGATACTTGCCCAAATCTTTGAACCCTTCGTTTCTACCAAAACTCATGGAGGGATGGGGGTCGGTTTGAGCATATCAAAAAAAATCCTTCAAGAGCAAGATGGAATTATAGAAGCCTATAATGAAGATGGCGGTGCCGTCTTTGAGGTAAAACTTCTAAAGTCTGCCATATAAACGTTTTTTACTCTTTTCTAAAATTAAATCAAGTATCATTTTTGTATAATCTCTTTAATGGTCTGAGTAGTTCGATACACGCACAAATGAGGGTTCTACATTTTCACTTGGTGAACAAGTAGAGCTTTTGTGTGTCGGTGTTCTCGCTTGAGGTATGTTCACTCTGCCGATGAGAATGCCGCCGTTATAAAGTTCTCTCTTCACCCACATTAGGCTTTGAGAACCAAAGCTAAATGCTTGACGGCTACTTGGGCTATTTTCACATAAAATATTGGGCTAGCATATTTTGGTATCTTACCTCAATATTTTAAAACAATCTGGAGAAATAATGAAAATTTTAATACTTGGCAGCGGTGCCAGAGAGTACTCTATTGGCCGTGCTATAGCAAATGAAGAAGTAGAGCATGAACTGTTTTATATGCCTGGCAACGGAGCAACTTCAGCTTTAGGTACAAATATAGATATCAAAGATTATGATGAGTTGTCGGCATGGGCACACTCCAATGAGATAGACCTCACCATTGTAGGGCCGGAAGCTCCACTTGTCGATGGTGTTGTAGATATATTTAAAGCAAACGGGCTTACGA
>JALUKO010000050.1 GCA_027056525.1 Helicobacteraceae bacterium
ATACCAGTCAGGAGTATGAAAAAAAGTAGCATATTCACATTTATTTACCACATCATTCCATTTTTTAAAATCTAATGAAAACTGAACTTCCATATGCCTTATAACAAGATTTTCTTTACAGTATCAATTATATATTCAACATCATTATCAGTCAATTTAGGAGATAATGGTAAACTAACTGTTTCTCGTCCAAACTTAGTAGCTTCTGGATAATCTTCAGGTTTCCATCCAAATCTCCTCTTATAAAAGGAATGTTCAGGGATAGCCAAATAATGGACACCTACTCCAATATTGTAATTGGTCATTTCTTCTAAAAACTCATCCCGGGAAATACCGTTTTTCTCTTTATTTATTGTAATCGTAAATAAATGGAAAGCATGCCGAGTTTCTTCTTCTACAGGTGCAGGTAAACCAATGGGTAGATCTGAAAAAGCTTCCATATAGCGGTTCCAAATTTCTTCTCTACGCTTATGATACTTATCAACTCTTGGCAATTGATGAATTCCAAGCGCAGCTTGTAAATCCATCATATTATATTTAAATCCAGCTTCTTTCACAAAATAATGCTTATAACCTTCATCCGAAAAACGTTTCCAGGCATCACGGCTCATTCCATGCAAACCAAGCATTTTTATCCGATTAATCTTATTTTCGTCTTTACTTATTACCATTCCCCCTTCACCGGTTACTATATTTTTAGTTGCGTAAAAGCTAAATACTCCAAAATCTCCAAATGTTCCGGCTTTTCTCCCTTTATATTCTGTTTCAATCGCATGGGCACAATCTTCAATAACAAACAAATTGTGACGTTGCGCGATATCCATAATTGAATCCATATCACAAGGACGACCTGCAAAGTGTACTGGTATAATAGCTCGTGTCTTTGGAGTTATTTTCTTTTCAATTTCTTCAGGATCTATATTCCAAGTAACCGGATCAATATCAGCCAGTACTGGTGTAGCCCCACTGTGTATGATAGCATTAATTGTAGCTGCAAAAGTCATTGCCGTTGTAATTATTTCATCTCCAGGTTTTAAATCCAGTGCTAAGCAGGAAAGATGTAGTCCAGCCGTACATGAATATAAGGCTGCAGCATAGGGCACACCTTTATAATCCGCAAACATCTTTTCAAATTTCGCCACTTTAGGGCCGGTTCCCAACCAAGCTTTTTTCAAAGAATCTACAACTTCATCAATTTCTGCTTGTTCTATAAGGGGTTGCCCAAAAACAATAAAATCTTTTTTCATTTCAAAATACCAGCTCCATTTATTTTTTCTAACCTTAAAGGATTTTTTTCGTCAATTACATAAACAATTCCTCTATCCGGTACATCTTCGCCATCAAAAATTGTTTTCTTAACATCAATAACGCTAAATAAATTCCACCAATTATTTAAGGCATATTGGTCATGTTCATGAAAAGCTAAATCAATATTATATTCAATATAAGAAAAAAAATTATTAAACTCTGTTTCACCATTTGATTCTGGCATCTCTGTAGACCTATTAAAAGT
>JALUKO010000051.1 GCA_027056525.1 Helicobacteraceae bacterium
CCGTTAGTTTTGCCGTAACTGTGAGTTTAAAACCCGGAAGATCAGAGAGCTCCTCCACATCACAGTTGATACCGCTGAGATTGAGCGGGTGACACATAGGGATCAACTCACTTGTCTTTTTGACTCCCATGATCGAAGCAATAACAGCAGTTTGAAGTACAGGACCTTTTTTGGTTTTTTCACTTACGATAGCATCGTATGCTTTTTGGGACATTTGTATGATACCACTTGCCACTGCTACTCTTGTAGTTTCGTCTTTGCCTGATACATCGACCATTTTTGGTCTTTGGTTTTCATCTAGATGGGTTAAGTTCATATGTTCCTCTGTTGATCTTTTGTATTTTATTATTATAGCAGAACAAAAGAAGATCAAAAGAAATAGCAGGAAGATTATTGTATCAGTTGTATCGCTTCTTGATATTCTTGAGGATGGTTGATGTTTAAAAACGGAGCGTTGTTTTCAAAGTGGACAAATTGTGTTTTTGCATTTTTGAGCAAAAGTCCGAGTTTATGATTGTTCTCATGAAGCATTGTTAAAAATTTCGGAGCTAAAGAACGGTGGTAGATCCCACAGAGTGGCTGAGTGCCAAAAGAAGTTTTTGCTATAGTGGCATCATTCTCAGGGCTGTCCATGTGTAAAAGTTTTGTGATCTCATAGGGGCTGATAAAGGGAGCATCTACGCTGATAGCAAAAAAACGTTCGTCTTCTAGTTTTTCAAATACAGCGATAAAGCCTGCTGTAGGTGCATAGAGCTCATCAGTATCGATATCTTCAATGAAGTTGGCTTGAAAATCAAACTTGCTTTTGTCTTTGCACGAAATATACACTTTTGAAAAAATGCCGCAGAGTCTTGCCAGTTGGTACTGCGCCAGTGTGTCATATGAGCCAAAGGGGAGAAGCGATTTGTCTTCTCCCATGCGGCTGCTTTTACCGCCTGCAAATATAACACAGGGTATATCTATCATTTTGTTTTGATTAGTTTAGCTTCAATACGTCTGTTTTGAGCACGACCTTCTGCAGTTTTATTGCTTGCAATAGGATTGACTTCACCAAGACCGATAGCTGTGATTCTATTTGCTTCAACACCATCTGCAATAAGAAGTTTTCTCACTGCATCTGCACGTTTTTGAGAAAGTCTTTTATTGCTTGATTCACGACCAATACTGTCTGTATAACCAATGATCTCAACATTGTAAGCCGGAGAGTCTTTTAAGAAGTTTGAGAATTTTTCAATATTTTTTTGAGATTGTGCATCTACATTGTAAGAAGCGTTTTCAAAGTTGATTTGTAAGTTAAGTGTTTGTACACAACCATCAGCATCGACAGAGTAACCATCTGGGGTATTAGGACATTTATCTTGAGTGTTTAGGACACCATCATTATCTAGATCAAGATTTACAGGACAACCCTGTGGATCTACTTGTGTTCCTAAAGGTGTGCCAGGGCACTTATCGGCATTGTTTACAACACCGTCTTTATCATCATCAAGGATAACCTTGCACCCTTGT
>JALUKO010000052.1 GCA_027056525.1 Helicobacteraceae bacterium
GGTGAAAACTCACAAGAGAACAAAAAAAACAAAAGTGATAAACAGGTAGCTCAAGATGAGAACAACACAAGCAAAGACAAAAAGAAGAAAAAACCTGATTTGAAACAGTTGAGTAAAGATGAGCAAAAAGAGAAAGAAAATAAGCATAAGCATAAAAAACAAGACGGCTCACCTGCAAACTCGGCAGCTTCCAAACAGATGAGTGATGCAGAAGAGGCCAAATGGCTGAAACAGCTCAATTTACAACAAAGTACATATCTATATATGTTGAATGATCAAAGACCTAGAGAGGAAAAAACAGATGAAAAACCTTGGTAAAATAGCTCTTTTTATATTTTTTATCCCCTTGGCACTCTATGCAGAGGTGAGTGCAAGCGTCAGTTCACAAAGCGTGAGTGTCGGAGAGATGGTGACGTATAACCTGAAAGTATCGGGAGAAAATATAAAAAGACCCAATATACATACACTGTGTGAGAGCGAAGTTATAGCAACAAATTCACAAACAAGTATTCAAATCATCAATGGAGACTACCAAAAAAGCTATGTTCTAAGCTACAAGTTTATACCGCAAAAAAGTTGTGAGATACAGCCCGTTCAAGTGGATGTAAACGGTGTGATAGAGACCACAAAACCTATACACATAGAAGTTAAACCGATGAGTGCTGCCAAAGATGCAGATTTTATACTTGAGCTTAAAAGTGACAAACACAAGGTATTTGTCGGCGAGCCTTTTAAGATAGAGCTTGTTTTTAAACAAAAAAGAGACGCACAGGCAGTGGACTCGAAGTTTATTCCACCTGAACTTAATGGACTCTGGATCAAAAGTGAAAGTGATCCTGAGCGATATAACGATGCGAAGTACACAGTGACAAAGATCTCCTATATGGTCGCAGCACAAAGAGCGGGGAGATTGAGCATAAAACCTGCACAGATGAGAATAGCGTCACGCGACAGCACAAAAGACAGCTGGGGTGCGTGGATACCGCAAATAAAATGGAGAACATACTTCTCAAATGAGCTCAATGTAGATGTAGAGCCGCTTCCATCGGGAGTAGGGCTTGTCGGTGAGTTTAGTATCTCTGCCCATGCAGATAAAACAGTGGTCAATATGAATGATGCTGTCAATGTAACCGTAGAGGTTGTGGGAGATGGAAACCTGGAAGATATTGCAAGTTTTAAACCCTATATAGAAGGTGTGAGTGTATTTGATGAAAAAATTCAAATATCGGGAGATACCCTAAGACAGAAAATCGCTTTTGTCGCTGATGAGGATTTTACGATTCCGGCATTTACTTTGAAGTTTTTTGATCCAAAAAGCTCTGAGATAAAAACGATAAAGACAAAGCCTATAGCCATAAAGGTAAGAGGCTCCAAGAAAAAAGCACCCCTTACTATTAAACGCCAAGAGGCTCAAGAAGATGTTACACAAGCAGCTGTAGACGGTGTGAAGAGTATATGGCTGTTTGTCAGTTTCTTAGCAGGTCTTGTAGCGGGTGTAGTTGTGA
>JALUKO010000053.1 GCA_027056525.1 Helicobacteraceae bacterium
AAAATTACCTTTCTCATCTCAAACTCCTTTTTTATTTTATTGTCATCTTCTTTGGGAGCAAAGCCCCCAAAGAATTCACGCTCTACTAAAGCTTCACCTGTCGGCGAGAAACATCTGTTTGTCGTCCCCCCTGCCCATAAATGGCACTTTGAGATTCTATACATCTTTAAAGCAAAATTTATGGACAGATTCCTCGTGACTAAAGCTTCGCCTATTGGCTAGAAAAGCTTAAGTCATTTTGTGTTGGAAGTTTAAAATAAAAAAGTGGGTTAATTGTGGATTATTTTTCCAAGATATGTAGATACTCAAAAGTTTTGCTTGCTTTGTGATTTCGCGCATCGGTTTTATCGGCTTTAAATCTCTGATACTCTTTTTTGGTAAGAGTATATTTGCCATATTTTAACATTATGGCTTTAACTCCATCCTCGCTCATTAGACCTTCATTGTTGTAGCTTAAAAAGATATACTTAAAATCTGCATTTTTGATTAATTCTTCAAAGGCATTATAAACTTCTCCCTTTTTAGAGTAAGATGAGCGATTATAGTTTGGTAGCCCTGTTTTGCCTTTTGGAATAAATTTTTTATAGAGTGAAATTGTATTTAGTATATGGTAGTTCGCACTATATTGCCTGTGATTATATGGTGGGTCAAGGTATAAAATATCACCTTTTATCTCTTTTATAAGTTCGTTGCTATCTTTGTTAAATACTTGGTGAACATTATCATTTGTTGTAAAATATGCAGGTTCTAGCACCAACTCTTTTTGGGCTGACTTTTTTATATGTTTTAAAAATGCGCCATAGACTGACGCCGTATTTGCCACTTTATCGGCACTCTCAAGCAATGAAGCAAGTAGAAAATAGTAAAGGTTGGTATCTATTTTACCACTTCTCATCCATTCTCTTATCTTTAGTCTTACGGTATCAATCTTTTTGCCGTTTTCATCACTAAAGTATTGCCTTTCGCTCCCGCTACCCTTGCAATAGTTCTTATATATAAAACCGTCATCTCTTAACGGCAAATCATTGAGTTCTTCTATATAGTCCTTTTTATGCTTTATTTCTTGATGATTTTCTATATAGTTTTTATTTAGTACATAGCTATAATGCTCCAAATCATTTGCTATGACTTTTTTTACCTCTTTCTTAAAAGTACGCCCAACTATACCAGTTCCTGCAAATATATCACAAAATATTTTTTGAGACAAATCATTTCCGACTACCCTTTTAACTTCTTCTTGTATCCACAAAGATAATTTTGATTTTGAGCCTATATAGTTCATTTTTTAACCTTTTTATTCTCAATAATTTCCAATGGGCTAACCTCTAAGAATTTGGCTAACTCTATCACATTGCTTTTGATGGGGTTAAATTTGTCGGACAAGATATTTGATAGTTGGTTTTTGGAAATACCTAACATCTTAGCCAATTCTCCTTGTGTATTTATCTTTTTTTGTGCCATTAACTCTTTTACCTTAAATCTATTTATTTTCAAGATTATAC
>JALUKO010000054.1 GCA_027056525.1 Helicobacteraceae bacterium
TTCGTTTTTGCTTATAGTACTCACCATAATGCATAGTTTCTATAGATCCATCTTCAATCACAGACTTTACAAACTTCTCAAGCCAACCTTTCTCATACACCCATTCATAGGTTCCAGGCCACATCCCAAATTTTTCGGCATCATCAAAGATAACCGCAGCAGAATCCTCTTCACGATCAAATGACTTGATAGCTTCTATAGCACTTTCAACACTTAAAAAAGGGATAGCATAACGGAGTTTCTGACTAATGGGAAAAAGTGCCATCTCTTCACCGCCCTCTTCTGTTATGTAATATCCATCGAGTGTATCTGTATCAAACCCTGCACATTGAAAATGGTAATCATCCATCACGGTGTACTTTATACCCGCTTTATGCATGTCAGGTATGAGAGATGCTTCCCACACCCTTTCTGTCAGCCACAGACCTTTAGGCTTTTGTTTAAATTGTGACTCCACAGAGTCTTGCATCATCTCTATTTGGGCTACTCTGTCGTGTGATGGGATAGCGCTCAATATAGGCTCATAATACCCCGCACTAAAAAACTCAATACTCCCCTTTTCTGCCAAAGTCATAATCTGAGCATAAAGTTTTGGATGAAACTTCTGTATTTGCTCCATAAGCCACCCGCTACAATGAAGTGAAAAACGAAATTCAGGGTATTTGCTAAGTATCTCAAAGAAAGGAGCATAACAGACTTCAACCCCTTTTTGAATGACCCATTCAAAATTATCTATAGGCTGATGCATATGTATCCCGAACAACAGCTTGGTTTTCTTACTCATTTTAACTCCTAGACGAACCAATTATTTATATATGTCTCTTTAAAATCTATAACCACCGAACCAAGACCAGGCATAGTTTGAATCACCCGCTCTTTTTGCAGTAGTTCAAAACGAAGGTGCACTTTAGTGTAGCCCTCAAAGAAAAGCTTTGAGAGTCCAAGCTCGATCCTTGTACCGGTGGAGAGTTGAAGCTTTTTTTTCTCATACTTTTTGTGCAGATCTAAAGTGTATTCTTTATTGCTCTCTTGCACCTGTATCTTTAAAATGATTTTTTTGGAACTTAACCTGCTCATATCACCCTCAAATGCAAAAAAAGCATATGTTTTATTATGACCAAAATATATCTTTTCGATCGGTCCACGAACCATATCCATAGTTGAAAAAAGTTTACTTTCATCTATAGAACCGGCACCGATCCATTCGAAAAAGGAACTGTTTTTTCCATCTATACTCGGGTATATAGCTGATTGGGGGTAAGTTAAAAACGACTTACTTATTTTGTTTTTCATAATAGGTTCAAAAAACTCTGATGGTACTTCAAGTTTCAGAAGTCTGTAGATACTGATAAGGTGTTCTCTAAAAAGTGCATCAAACTCAAGTGCGAACTCTGTTATATGGTCATCCCCATACCACCAAAACCAGTCACTGCATTGCGATGCCAAAAAATGGTACCTGATCTTTTGTTGTATCGCTTCACTAACTTCACCCTCATAGTGTTTATAATCATATTTTGTTTTATATATAAACTCCCAGGCACGATTTTTCTCCAAACAACCAGACCATGTGTTAAAGTTTCCATATATCCAACTGCCCGGAGCAAGTTTATTGAGTTTTTTCATATTTTCAGATCTTGAGACCTCATCCATCGTAACACTTTGACACCAACTTGTCTGAGATAAAGTTGCATAAAGCTGCATAAAAAAATCGTATCCGTTATTATGGAAGAATTCCCACGCATTTTCCCCATCCAAAATAACAAAGACACTCGGGTTCTCCTGTTCATTATAAATATGTTCTAGAGCACCTACGAAATGTTTTGACGCATCACGTCCGGATTGAAAACGGTAATTGAATCCTATAAGATTGCTGAGTTCATGATCTCTAAATCCAATAGTAACATCATCATAACTGTAGGGTTTGTATAGATGCTTCCTTGTATCGACACCAAGTGATTTAAAAAGTATGGCTTCATCTGTTGCGATCCACTCGATACCATGCTCTTTGTATAATGAAACACTCTCTTCATCAACGGCTCCCTCTGCCGGCCAAAAACCTCGAGGTGCTCTTTTAAAGGTTTGCTTATACAAAGTGATACAACGCTCTATCTGTGCCACTGCATCCTCTTTTAAAGAAAGCATATTGTTTGGCAGTGTTATATGTTCATCTGCTATTTTAGCATTATTCATATCTAAAAGCAGCGGAAGGATCGGATGATTATAGGGTGTTGTTGAAATAGAAATAACACCCTTTTGTTGTAAATACTCATAAAAAGGTAAGACTGTTCCAACAAACTCGCTAAGGCTTTTGAGAAGATCCTCTTTGTCTTTTTGAGAAAAACCATATCCTTTTGCCAAAAGCTTCCCAACAAGAGCATTTTCTTGGCGTAAATAGTTACCACACCATGCAAGCATAAAAATAGTTTCAAAATCTATGAGTTCTTCATCACTCAACTCCTCTTTATGGTAGAGTTCATCAAAACGTAACAAAGGTTTGACCATAGTGTCATACTGTGTAGATTTACATATTTTTACCAACCATGATCTGGAGTGTTCATCGAGCTGTGAGGGATGAAGTATCCATAAAGAAAGAAAATAGTCATGTTTTAGAGGCTCAGTATATAAGTTCAACTGCTCTATCAGCGACGCACTAATGTTAAAAGTAGCCTTTAATCCTTTATGCAAACTCAAAATCCATGGCATCTCATAATAATCTTTAATCGCGTGTAAAAAGACCCACGGCATCTTCATAACACCATCTGAGCCTCTATAATCAGGCTGGTGCATATGCCAAAAAAAAACAAGTTTGAGTATGTTTTTTTGCATTAAGCTTTAGACCACTTCTCTATTTTGTCCATATATGTATGTAAAATCTCTTCACCCTCTTGTTTTGTTTGAGCTTGAATATACAAATTGAGATGATCATTATAGTTATCCGGAATCATCAATATCCAGTTATTTTCAGCCAACCAAATTTTAACACCATCGAGCGTTGATGATTTTTTCCCTTTTGCGTCTTCTAAGAACATACGCATCATCTTTCCTTTGAGTGCCTGAGAACATTGTGTTTGAAAAGTATGATAGTAAAAACTTGGAACCGAGTCTATAATTTCAGATATCTTTACATCATGTTTGAGTTTCATTTCAAGAATCTTTAGAGTCGCATACATAGAATCACGATGTGTCGAAAACTCCGTAAATGCGAAATTACCCTCACCTGTGGCTACGAGATCGTACTTTTTAATATCCTCGGCTTTAAAGTTAGCATAGTGTCCACGAGAGATATTTAAATGTTCATAGTATATAATATCAGGTGCCCATGTCGGTAAAAACACATGCATTTTCCTATTTTTAGACTGAGCTTCCATGTTTAAAAGAGAAAGTACCACATACAAAGCGGTTTGTTTTCCAAGCAGTGTCCCTTTGTCGCATATAATATCGAGACGTTGCCCATACGGATAGATCATAAAACCGGCATCAAGATCCAATGCTTTTACTATAGAGCTTATATCTTCATTGGAACGTTTTGCCAATGTGTTTATGTTGGATAAACGTTCTTCATCGGTATAGGCATTAAATATGATATTATCAACACTCATCTCATTTAAAATATCGGGAAATACTTCAGAAGCAAGACCATGCATCATATCAACCGCAATTCTACAACCATAACATTTGAACATATCAGATTGAAGGAGTGTCTCCATCCCCTCTTTATATGCATGGTACTCTTTTTCATGATTCGACTCATGAATTTGACCAATCATCGAATATTCAACCCGGCGGAACGTTTCTTTAAAAAATGCTTTTTCGATCTTTTTGGCAACGTCACTGTTGATGCGTAACGCTTCTGAATTATAAAATGTAACTACACTGCTTGTCGGATCATCGATCTTTTGATTGAAGTACACACCTGCTACAAAATGTTCATGGTAAGAAAGGCTACATCGCAAAATTGCAGAAGCCATATCGCTGTAATCTACAACATGAATACCCGCAGAAAGCAATCCACCCAAAAATGCACGCTTTAACATACGCGCACTCTTATGTGTATCTCGTGCAACAACGACCGTAGAACCTACCGGTAACTGAGAACCAAATGCCTCGGCAAGCTTTGTCATCATTTCACAAGAGAGTTCAACATTCGATTTTCCAAAGACCATGCCATGTTCAAAGATCGAATTTTTATATTTGCTTCCAAGAATGATACTGTGACTGACGATGGAGGCATCTTCTATAACCTTGTCAGGCCATATTGTCACATCCTGTTCGATGCTCACCAGTTGACCGATCTCACACCCCTCCGCCAAGATCAAGCCCGCTTTTGCAGTCACATTTTTTGCTATCTCGTTGTTGTTGCATATAACACATCCATCAAGCATAGTATTACGTCCAATATCTACTTCATCCCATATAACGGTATTTCGGATCTTACTGTTTTTAGCTATGAGAACATTATCACCTATCACTACATTGTTCAGTTTTACCCCATCTTCCAATGTCACATTTTTACCAAGAACAACTGTCCCGATGATCTCCACATTTTCACTTAACTCATAGACCTCTTTTGTATAAAGTTCACCATCGGGGAGTACTTTTTTAAAACCATCGATTTTAAACTCCACCTTGCCTGTTAAAATATCATCATATACATCACGATAACTCTCAGGATTGCCGACGTCACGCCAATACCCTTGAGCATATCCTGCCATAAGTTCAACACCCTCTTTCATAAGACTTGGAAAAAGATCTCTTGCAAAATCAAAGTTTTCAGATTTTGGGATATACTCTAATATTTCCGGTTCTATCACATAGATACCCGTGTTTATAGTATCGCTAAAAACCTCTCCCCAACTTGGCTTTTCAAGAAATTTTTCTATCGTGCCATTCTCATTGGCTATAACGACACCAAATTCAAGTGGATTCTCAACAGAAGTTAAAGTGATAGTCAGTTTTGAATTTTTTTCTTTATGATAATCAAATATCTTTTTGAAGTCAAAATCAGTAACAAGATCACCGCTGATAATAATAAAATTCTCATCACCGATATGCTCTTGAGCAAGTTTTACCGCACCGGCTGTGCCATAATCATCATCAGGGACAACATATGTAATTTTGATCCCAAAATCACTGCCATCGCCAAAATACTCTTTTATAATCTCTGGTTTAAAATAAAGTAAAACAATAAACTCTTCGATCCCTACATCTCTGAGCTTCATCATTGTGTGTTCCATCATCGGCTTATTTACAATAGGCAACATCGGCTTTGGTCTTGAGTGAGTAAGTGGTTGAATTCTTGTTCCAAATCCACCGGCCATTACAACTGCTTTCATCTGTTTCCTTTATTTATAGTTCATTTTAGACATTCCCGATATCTGAGTTATCATACTCCTTTTTACTGCTCAGAAAAGAAAGATTTCGTAGATTTTAAGAAGTATAAACACTTGGTTTAAAC
>JALUKO010000055.1 GCA_027056525.1 Helicobacteraceae bacterium
TGCCTTGTGTTGCTAAAAAATAAAAAGTATCATAGTTATATTTGTCACCCTCAGCGGTATAAGGTATGTCGTTTAAAGGTTCAACGCCTTTGTAGTTTATAAGATCATATCGTATATAGGCGTAGTTTTTAATGGTTGCAAGTGTTTTGAGAGTAACTGAAAATATTTCACCCTTTAAAACTCTAGGTGGAATATCTTTATAGTTTAGATAGAGAACTTTTTGTGTATAGTAGCTTATGACTTCTTGTGGTGTTTCATTTTCATCTAGTGTTATGTTCTCATCAAATGATGTTTGATTTGCATCAAAGAGGTATGTGTTGTCAAAATCATAAGCACTCGGTTCGTTAGCTTGCAGGGTAGCTAACAATAATACACAAACAAGAAGGAATCGGGTCACTACTTTAAAAATCCCTGTAACATTTTTACACCATCATCACTTCCAAGTATCAACTCCATTGCACGTTCTGGGTGAGGCATAAGTCCAAAAATATTTTTTTCTTTATTGCAAACACCAGCAATAGACTCTACAGAGCCATTTGGATTTTTTTCATTTCCTCTCTCATCACAGTATGTTAAAAGGATCTGTCCATTGGCTTTTAACTCACTAAGACCCGCATCATCAATGTAGTAATTTCCATCATGATGAGCTATAGGGATATTTACGATATCACCATTGTTAAGCTTTTGTAAGAAAATATTTTCATTGCTTTGAACACGTAGATGATGATGTTTGGAGATAAAATGAAGATGCTCGTTTCTTTTGAGTGCACCTGGAAGTAAACCGGCTTCCGTCAGTACTTGAAAGCCGTTACAAATGCCTAAGATCTTTCCACCCTCTTTGGCATATGCTGAGACAGCTTTCATAACCGGAGAGAACTTTGCGATCGCACCACTTCTGAGATAATCACCATAAGAGAAACCGCCTGCTACAACCAGAAGATCTGTATCAGAAGGGATAGTCTCAGATTTATGCCAGATTATTTCAGTGTGGGCACCAAGAGATTCAAATGCGTGTTGTGTATCATACTCGCAGTTTGTACCCGGAAATTGTAAAATACTTACTTTCATTATACTAGCTCGATCTCGTAATCTTCAATGACTGTGTTTGCTAAAAGTTCTTCACACATTTTTGTTACATCGGCCATAGCTTTTTCTTTGTCATTTTCGTTTAGTTTTAGAACTATTTGTTTGCCGATACGAACATCTTCTACGCCGTTGAAATGAAGAGAATCAAGTGCATGATGTACAGCTTTTCCCTGAGAGTCTAAAACACCTGCTTTTAAAGATACATTTACTATTGCTTTCATTATAATTACTTTCCTAATATTCTATTTAAAACTTGCTCATAAGCTACTGTGAGCCCACCAAGACCTTGACGAAATCTGTCTTTATCCATTTTTTCACCACTTTGTGTATCCCAAAAACGGCAGTTATCAGGAGAGATCTCATCAATAAGGATGATATTTCCTTTAGCATCTTTTCCAAATTCCAGTTTAAAGTCAACAAGGTTCAAACCTTTATCTGCAAAATAAGGTTTTAAAATATCGTTGATCTGTCTTGCCATTCTGCGAAGTTTGTCAAGCTCATCTTGAAAATCAACAAGACCTAAGATAAGGGCATGTTGGTCGTTGAGTTTTGGATCACCAAGATCATCGTTTTTGTAGTCAAATTCAACAAGTGTAAAAGGAAGAACTGTTCCATCTTCTATGCCAAGGTTACGTGTGAGACTCCCCGTTGCAATATTTCTGACAATAACTTCGATCAAAATTACGTCAGCTTTTTTGTGCAACATATGATTGTTATCTAACATCTCCACGAAGTGTGTCTGAATACCTTTTTCCTCTAAAAGTTTAAAAAGTTCAGTTGAGATCTTGTTGTTGAGAGCACCTTTTCCGGCTTCTGAAGATTTTTTTTCACCGTTAAACGCTGTCAAATCATCTTTAAACTCTGAAATTACAAGGTTCTCATCATCAGTTGAGAAGATCTTCTTTGCCTTACCTTCGTAGAGTAGTTCTCTTTTTTCCATGTTCGTACCTATCCTTTTAGTATAATTAAAGCTTTAATGATATCAACCGCTTCTTTGAGCTGAATATCTTTTGTTAAATTTTCTGGTGTAATTATATCTTTTTTATCTTCAGAGTTTGATGTATTGTTCTCTCTTGTATCTCCATCAACCTTTTGGAGTTCCTCTTCAAGGTGCTTTTTAAGATCAGCTTCTTTTATTGAAAAACTGTTCTTATGTGTTTTTACTTCACCCGGAAGTACCTCTATGTCTGGTGTAACGCCAACAGCTTGTATGGTTCTTCCGCTTGGAAGGTAATATCTCGCGATAGTTAGCTTGATAGCCTCTTTGTCGGTGATAGGTAAAATAACCTGAACACTTCCTTTTCCAAAAGTTTTCTCACCTAAAATAACTGCACGTTTGTGATCTTGCAAAGCACCACTTACGATCTCGCTCGCACTTGCACTACCACCATTTACGAGTACAACCAGAGGTTTGTGTGTAATGGTTTCGCTCGCAGATGCTGTGTATGTTTTGTTATCGATCTCTTTACGCCCTTTTTGAGAAACTATATCACCGTTGTCTACAAACAGATCGACAAGTCCTACTGCTTGGTCAAGAAGTCCGCCCGGGTTGTTTCTAAGATCAAGAATGATCCCCTCGGTTGTAGCTGCTTTAGTTTTGATCGCTTTTGTAACATCATCAACAACTTTTTTGTCAAAGCTTGTTACACGGATGTACTCTATGTTATCACCGATCTTTTTTGTATAAACAGACTGGATTGTAATGACTCCTCTGACAATATGGATAGGGAGTGGTTTTGCTTCTCCCTCGCGTACTATGGTCAAGTCTATCGGTGTGCCTACTTTTCCTCTCATGATCGCTACAGCTTCATCTATGGTCATATTCAGGGTTGACTTATTCTTGATTTTAAGGATGATGTCTCCCGCTTTAAGCCCTGCTTTGTCTGCCGGTGTTCCCTCAAGCGGTGCGATAACGGTAAGTGCACCGTCTCTGATTCCTACTGTGATCCCAAGTCCGCCAAACTCACCGTTTGTCTGCACTTTGAGTTGTTTATAATCTTTTTGTGTAAGAAAACTTGAATGTGCATCGAGGTTACTCATCATCCCCTCAAGAGCTTTGTCCATTAACTCTTCGATAGAAACTTTGTCAACATTGTATTGCTCTACAATACTGATAACTTTTGTAAACTTTGCAAGTGCTTCTAGTCTGGAAGCCTCGGAGTCTTCTTGGTTTACCTTATTTTCTGCAAAGAGATTTGTTGAAAATAAAAGGGCGATGGCGAGACTGATGGAAGCAAATCCAAGAGTCATAAATTTTGTATTTTGCATAATATATCCGTGTTGATTTTTTAAAAGAGATATTATAGTTCATAAGCCATTAATCAATGCTTTAACAATTTGTTAGCAAATTTATCTTTTACCAATGGCCATTGATATATAATACGAAATTATTACATTATGAGGATAACAAATGGCTACAATTAAAGAGTACTTAACAACTGATCATAGAAAATGTGATGAACTTTTCGCTGCTATGGAAGATGCGGCAACACAATCACTTGAAAATGCAAAAGAGGCTTACGAAGCATTTGTGGCAGATACTGAAAGACACTTTCAGATGGAAGAGCGTGTGATGTTCTTAGAGTTTGAGAACAAAACAGGTATGACAGAAGGTCCAACGGCAATGATGAGACATGAACATGCTCAAATGCGTTCACTTATGCAACAGATGGGAGAAGCTCTTGAAGCCGGCAACAAAGATAAGTTTTTTGGTTTGGCAGAGACTCTGATGATACTTATGCAACAGCATAATATGAAAGAGGAGCAGATGCTTTACTCGATGGCACAACAACATTTGAGTGCGGAGTCTGATAGAATCGTAAATATGATGGAGTCTATGATTGTTGAGTAGGGGTTACGAGTGAATTTTAACGGACTCTCCATAGATCAGGCTCCACCTATCTCAGCACCACTGAGGTTTTTTTTAACTGCTCCGATTTTTGGGGTTATTGCAGGTTTTTTACTGCTTTTGAGTGATCCTGTTGCACTTACTAACCGTTTTTCTTTGGAGAGTATTGTAAGTGTACATGCTATAACCATAGGTTTTTTGGGCTTTGTCATGCTTGGTGCATTGACACAAATGCTTCCTGTTTTAGCAGGTGTAAAGATACCAAAAGTCAAAGAGGTTACTACGCTTTCACATATGCTTTTAGTTGTAGGACTGCTTTGTATGATAGCGGGACTTTACCTTCAAAATTCTGTTTTTACTTTCTTTGCTCTAGTGGGTCTAGGGGGCGGTTTTTTGATCATGATTGGTGCTATATCGATTGCAATTATGCAGGTGAAAAACTTTACGGCAACTGTCAGAGGGATGGGTGTTAGTCTCTTTTTTGCATTTTTTACGGTGCTCATGGGTCTTTTTTTGCTCTACTCTTATATGTATGAGGATTTCTTTACATACCATACTATCATAGCAAACACACACAGTGTATGGGGTATTTTTGGTTTTGGCGGTGTCTTGATAATCGGTGTCTCTTTTCAGGTACTTCCGATGTTTTATGTTGCACCAAAGTTCAAACGCTTTTGTAAAAAAAGAGTGATATGGTTAATTGTTGCAGGTTTGCTCTTATGGTTAGCTTTGAACGCTATTGCAGAGCCTTTGTCTGTCTTTGCAAAGTTTTGGATCGCTTTGTTCTTTTGGGCTTTTGCAACCACTGTATGGAAAAAGTTAAATGCCCGCCGTCGTCCCATCAGCGATGTAACGGTCTGGTACTGGAGAAGTGCGAGTATATTTTTAACGCTGGGTACTTTTGTATGGATATTTGATGAGTGGTTCTCAAGTGAACATATCGTGATAACAGCTATATGTATCGGTGGGGGTTTTGTACTTTCCATCATGGTGGGTATGCTCTATAAAATAGTGCCGTTTCTTGTGTGGTTTCACCTTAATGCCATGGGTTACATGAGTATACCGACTATGAATGAGATGATCAACAAAAAGCTCGCAACGACACAGTTTGTTCTTTTTATAGTCTCTTTGCTTGGTTTTGTTTGTGCTTTTTTTGTGCCCGTTGTCTTGCCGTTGTTTGCAGTGACATTTATACTGAGCATGGCACTTCTTGAGTACAATATCGTAACAGCTGCTTTGGTGTATGTAAAGACTAAAAAAACCAAGCCGGATTTTGATATGAGTGCATTTAGTACATAAAAAGGAAAATTTTGAAAAATATTGTTTTAATAGGTTTTATGGGTGTAGGCAAAGGGAGTATAGCAAGAGAAGTTATCAAGCACTCCAAGTATATCGCCATAGACACGGATGATCTTATAGAGAGCATGGAAAATCGTAGAGTGAAAAAAATCTTTGAAAATGAGGGTGAGAACTATTTTAGAAAACTTGAGGCAAACATAGCCCAATGGCTGCAAAGCAGTG
>JALUKO010000056.1 GCA_027056525.1 Helicobacteraceae bacterium
CCGGTGCACCTATTTTTAGATGAAGCTCTTTCTCCATTCGTGAATCGTTTATAAAACGTTGCACTTCCATCTCTTGTACACTTTTGATGTGCTTCACAACTTGCACCTCTTTGACAAACTCCTCCCCATCTATAAAGGAGAGTTGATTTTTATTGTGCTGCGAAGCTGTTTCATTTTTGCCAAACAAAAAAGTAAACTCACTCAGATCCTGCGGCAATACTTTTATAAAGCTGTTAAGCTGATTGTGTACTCTTTCATCTACTTGGGCAAATCGGACACTGTGCAGCAGTTTTATAAAATCCTGATCATCGGTTCTATATATATGTGTCAACTCTACGGTATGAAAAGCAAAACTATTCCATGCAGATGATTCAAAGGCAAAACGCACTTCAGAATATCCGCGCACTACCGGTGGAAGCTGTAAAAAATCACCGACAACCAGAAGTGAGCCTTTAAAATCTGCCTGAAGCAAACGAAGACGTATCATCTCTAAAAGGGTGTCACTGACCATAGAGATCTCATCTATAACAATAATATCCATACTGTGGATAAGCTTTTTGATCTTTTTACTTATCTCAAGCTTACCCTTAAGCTCTAAAGCTTCAAGATCACTTGCAATACCAAGATCAAAAAAACTGTGCAGAGTCTGTCCACCTATAAGTGTAGCCGCCATTCCCGTTGAAGCAAGTTTGGCAACTTTTTTTGACTCCTGCTCAAAATGTTGTATAAGCTGACGGGTGATTGTCGTTTTGCCAACGCCCGCACCACCTGTCAAAAAAACATTTTGGCGGGCTTGCAACTTGTTAATAGTAACACTTAAATAATCCATGAACGGATAGTAGCAATAAACACTATAAATAGAGTTAAATTATAGTAAAATTTACTGATGGATAGAATTTTAATTATAGAAGATAACAAAACCTTAGCAAAACTTATAGCAAAAAAGATCGCTTCTGAACTTCAATTTGAAGTGGATGTCGCTTATAAACTCTCAGAAGCAAAACTTTTTTTACATAAATACCGCTACTTTATTACCCTTTTGGATCTGAACCTTCCGGATGCACCCAATGGTGAAGTTGTGGACTATGTGCTTAAAAAGAACAACCGTGTTATTGTTCTGAGCGCAAACATAGACAAAGAGTTTAGAAGCAACATACTGAAAAAAAATATAGTCGATTATGTTACAAAAGGCGGGGTTGATGATATCAACTACATTATACAAACACTTAAAAGACTCAAAAAAAACCAAAAGCATAAGGTACTTGTCGTCGATGACTCTATGGTCTTTAGAAAACAACTCAAAGGGATGCTTGAGAACCTTTTTTTTCAGGTGATTACTGTTGCTCACGGAGAGGAAGCACTAGGCATGCTAGCGAGCACCCAAGATATCAGTCTTGTTGTGACAGACTATAACATGCCCGTGATCGACGGACTTGAACTTACCCATGAGATCAGAAAGATCTACTCCAAAAATGATCTCAGCATCATAGCGCTCTCATCTAATGACGATGATGAGATCACCGCTTTGTTCTTAAAGCACGGCGCCAATGACTACATTAAAAAGCCTTTTTCCAAAGAGGAGTTTTCATGTAGGATTAACAATGCCATAGAAGCTCTTGAAAATATTCATATCATCACAAACCATGCAAACAGAGATTTTCTCACAGGGCTCTATAACCGTCGTTATTTCTTTAAAGATATGGAAGATTATTTTGCCAAAGCGATCCAAAACAGTGAAAACTTTGCCATAGCAATGATCGACATAGATCATTTTAAAAAGATAAATGACACCTATGGACATGATCTTGGTGACAAGGCTATTGTAACCTTATCTGAGATTCTCAGAAGTAATATAGGGCAACATGATGTTGTTTCACGTTTTGGCGGCGATGAGTTTTGCATCGCAGTTAAAGATATCTCACCATCAGCTGCAAGCGATGTCTTTGAAAGACTGCGCCAACAGGTTCAAAACTGCCTTACTCTCTCAGACAAAGGGGAAGAGATACGATTTACTATATCTATCGGTGTTGCACTCAACCGTGAAGATACCCTTGAAGACACCCTCAACCAGGCAGATCTTATGCTTTACAATGCAAAACAAAACGGACGAAATCAGGTTGTTTACAACTAACTCTCTTGCAAAACGAGAAGTTCACCAAATGGGATCACTCCCTCTTTTTTTGACAACCATTTCACGCTGTAGTTTGGTATATCTTGAGGAAAGATACCCTCAAGATCTGTAAAGTAAAGTAAAAGTTTAGTGTCACTGAGCCTTGTGTTTACAAACTCAAATACCGCTCTAAAGTCTGTTCCTGCTCCCCCTTTGATCTGTGCTTTAGTAAAAAAAGACTCCAGGTTTTCCCCTTTGTAAAACACTTTGTGTGTATGTATCTTCTCATCACAAACAAGCAGGTCTATTTCGTAGTTTTGCACACTCAGCATTAAAAAATCTATCTCACTTAAAAAGCTGCGCAGCAGTGCATCATCGATGGAGCCGGAGCTGTCAATGGCTATGACAAGACGAAATGTTTCACTGACACATGAGGGAAGATACAAGCCCATATACAAAAACTTTTTACTAGGCGGTAAGAGTGTGTAGTCATCTTTGTGAAATCTCTCAATAGCCACTTTCAGCTCATCTCTCCAGTCTATCTGACCCTTGGTTTCTATCTCAAAAAATCTCTCTATACTTTGAGGAAGTGCATCTTTTTGCAGCTCCGCTTCCAAGACAGATTTTGCAAACTCTTCAAACAACTGCTCTTGGAGTGTCTCATCATGAGAGATCTTTTCATTATCTCTCTCTTGTGTCTGCTCACTTTCATTGTTTTGCACATCTTCAAGATCATCAGCTTCATACTCCAGCTCATCTCGAAGTATGTCATCTTTGAGCTCTGCGTATATCTCCTCGGCATACAAACCGCTAAAACGTTGTGAGTAATGTGCCTGATAGGGTCGATCCAAACCATTTTCAACAAGCATATCGTTGATGGCATAGTCTGTTGCAAGTTGCCATAACCATCCGCTTCTGTTATTTTTCCTGTTGTCGTGCAACAAAGAGGCATGCATCGCACCGTTTGCAAGCACAAACTCCATCTCTGAGAGTTCGATCTCATTGAAAAAATTACTATTATACTCAAGCTTGCTCCCGTCACTTTTAAAAGACTCTATATCGTTGTTGAGTATAAGTTCAAGCTTGGAAGCAACACTTCCAAAATAGGGGTACTCCACTAAAAGCTTTGCTTTGGCTTGGGATATTTTCTCATCTAAGAACATTATCTACCCCAAAAGATATGAAAATCTCTTCACCCACTCTTTAAAAGCTTCTGAGTTTTGCATAAGTACCCCTGCTCTTTGCAGGTCCTGTACAATCATGACGGCAAACTCACTCTTTAACTCCAGTGTATAATATAAAAGATTTTCTAAACGTTCCGGGGTATTGTTGTTTAAAAGTGCACTGACAAGACCGCTGCTAAGAGCATATAAAACATCCACCTCATCGCTGTAAGTACCTTTTGAAGTTTGCAAAATAGTTTCGATATCCGGAAGTTTATGCATCACCTTTGAAAAACTCAAAAATCCGACCGCTACTTCACGCCCAACAGCCCCTCCAAGAGCATCTAAAAGAAGCTTTTCTTCCAGGTTGCTTTTTAAAATACTGTCAACATACTCCCAACTTCTTGGTGTAGCAAAACTTTTCAGATCATTTTTCGCATCAAAAGTAAAAAGATGCTCACTTTTGTAAGCTATATAAGCGATGATCCGCTCATCTATTTTTTGTTTGTATGCCCAGTATCTCCACTCATCAACTTCCACTTCCATCTCAAAATGAACAAAGCGGTTTGCAAGGGGAGCCGGCATTCGGTATGTAACCCCTCTATCACCCTCACGGTTTCCGGCTGCAACTATCGCCCAGCCTTTTGGAAGTTCATATTCGCCTATACGTCTATCGAGGATAAGCTGATATGCTGAAGCCTGCACGGAAGGAGCGGCAGAGTTGAGCTCATCCAAGAACAAAATACCCTCCCCTTCACTCGGCAAAAATGCCGGTGGCGCCCAAAGAGCTGTATGGGAATCTTTTTCATAAAAAGGGATCCCTTTCAAATCGGTAGGATCCATAAGAGCCAAACGCAGATCTATAAAGCCTATGTTTTTACTTTGAGCCACCTGCTTGACTATAGAAGACTTCCCTATCCCGGGTGCTCCCCATAAAAATGTCGGAACTTTTTGTTCCACCAGAGATCTAAGTGTTGTTATAAGATTAGATGCTTTCATATCTCTCCATTTACACTAACCAGCCAATATTTTGGCTTTGAATATGTTTGGCAAAAGCCGCATTTGTTTTAACAGCACGCTCAAACCGGCTCTCAAGCTGTAGTTGATAGAGCAGCTCAACAGGTGTGTTTTCATTTTTCGCGAGTTCACAGAGCACCTCTTCATCAGCAACTTCAAAAAGCTCTTTGAGTATTGTTTGTGGTGTTGCACTGTTGGAAGCCAAAGCGATAAAGTTTTTTTCATCTTCATACGCTTCGTGTAAAAGCTCTTGCGAACATGCACTGTTTGCAAAAATATACCTGTTTATCTCCACATCATCAAAAGCCAATAAAGCATAGAGTGTTGTAGCATCAACACCTCTATTGCCCGCCAAAGCGATATGCACCTTTTTGTTTGGAAGTGCCAAAAGTTTTTTCTGCATATCCTCACTCAGCGTTTCATTAGATGCCAGCAGTTCGCTATGGGCAAAAAGCAGAGCAAAGAGCTCATCATCAAGCATAATATTTTTAGCGATTACTTGAGCAAAAAAGGTGTTTTTTATCAGCTCTTTGGCTATAGACTTATCCAAGTTGGGATTATGTGCCATAGCTTCCTTGAGAGCTACATCATCACGTTTTAAAAACCTTTTTAAAATAGCCCGAGAGACCTTTTCGTGTGTCAAAAGAGCGCTCATTATTTCGCTGTGCTTCTGTAGTGGTTCAAGTGTGGCAATCGCTTCTAAAAGGGCGATATTTTGCGTTTGCAATACAAGATGATAAAGACCCGTTGTTGCATACTGAACATTATGGTTTCTCTCTATATTTTTATAAAAACGCACGATCAATGCAGCGCTTACATCACGGTTGTCATCATTTTCAAAAAAATCCTCACCACCCCAGGAGTACATACTCAGAAGTTTTAAAAACACTTCATTATCTATCATCGAGTTTTGCAAAAAGCTTTTAAGCCTTGCTTTGTCATGGCTGAGTTTTAAACTCATTAAAAGAGTGTCTGCATCTATCTCTTTGGCAAGTGCTTTTTCTAAAACATCTATACTCAAAGTGTGCACACCCTTTTGCTCATACAGCTCATCACTTCTGTTTTGCTCATAAGGGCTCATCATCCTACCCTCAACA
>JALUKO010000057.1 GCA_027056525.1 Helicobacteraceae bacterium
CGTGCACCCGATGGATATCAAGTCTGTCAAAGAGTATGCGTTGTGCTTTGATCATATCTTTTATGGTAACAACAGGGAACTTATAGCGGTAAGGCTCATGGTGAGGGTGCATAGTGCTCATAGGGCCTGTAGAGCCAAAACAGCTCCCTATAACGTTTGTGCATATTACAAAAAATTTGTTTGTGTCTATTGCTTTGTTTGGACCTATAAGACCATCCCACCAACCGGGTTTGTTTTCGTTTTCATAAAGTCCTGCACAGTGGTGAGAACCTGTAAGTGCGTGGCAGATCACAACAACATTGCTTTTGTCATCATTGAGTGTTCCGTATGTCTCGTAAGTGATATCATAAGGTTCTAAGATACGACCACTCTCAAGATAAAGAGGGTTGGTAAAGTGCTCAGTATGTGTTTGTAAGTTTAATGACAATTGATCTTCCAGATTCTCTATATATAAATAATTTTTGTAATTCTAGCGAAAATGACTTAATAATATGATTTTTTTGAAGTTTTTTAGCTATCTTGTGTTTGATCTTGCAGATCATAAACAACACTAGTGCCTGCGAGCAGATCATGAAGTCCCCGTTTGTCCTCTCTAAAAGCGACCATCAAAAAACCTATAAGAAGTGCAAATGTAGAGACCACATAGCCAAAAGAGCGTGTGATCGCCTGCTTGTTATCGATATCTTTGTAGGTTTTTGCATCCACGATTTTTATGTGAACGAGTCTTTTTCCCGGCGTAGCACCTCTGTAACGCTTCCAAAATAAGAGAGTAACGAGTAAAACTGAAAACTCAAACAGAAGCTCCCACTTTAGGGATGTTTGGGGTTGATTTTGAAGTGCTTGGGCGTTACCGCTTAGTGCCATATGTATGTTTTGTTGGTACTGGGTAAAATCAAACCAGTTCCCATCACTGAGAAAATAAATAACGACAGCAACAGGAAAGGCTAAAAAAAGAGTGTCTAAAAATGAAGCGACAAAGCGGATCCAGAAACCTGCGTGTCTATGCTCATTTTTATCGGTATTCATAAATCTCTTAACAATTAAACATGATAGTTTGGTGCTTCTTGAGTGATAATAACATCGTGAACATGACTCTCTTTGAGTCCTGCTGATGTGATCTCTACAAACTCTGCTTTATCCCAAAATGCCTGAATGCTCTCGCTACCGCAATAACCCATAGAACTTCTAAGCCCTCCCATCATTTGGTGAACTATACCCGCGATACTTCCACGAAACGGCACGCGCCCTTCGATCCCTTCAGGTACAAGCTTGTCTGCTGCAGTTCCCTCTTGGAAGTAGCGATCGTTTGAGCCTTTTTGCATCGCACCGATACTTCCCATACCGCGGTATGATTTGTATTGACGCCCTTGAAACATAATGGTCTCACCCGGAGATTCTTCCGTACCTGCTAGAAGTGAACCGGCCATGATACAGCTCGCTCCTACTGCAAGTGCTTTTGCAATATCACCGGAGTATTTGACACCACCATCTGCGATGATAGGCACTCCATGTTTGCGAGCAGCACCGGCACACTCATCTATGGCACTGATTTGTGGTACACCAACACCCGCAACGATACGGGTTGTACAGATAGAGCCGGGACCAATACCAACTTTAACACCGTCTGCTCCCGCTTCTATAAGTGCTTGTGTTGCTTCTGCCGTTGCGATATTTCCTGCAATGATATCAACTTCCATAGAGTCTTTGATAGCTCTTACCGTATCGAGGATTCCTTTTGAGTGTCCATGTGCAGAGTCGAGTACAAGTACATCGGCACCGGCATCAACAAGAGCTTTTGCTCTGTCCATCTGTCCCACACCGATAGCCGCACCTACAACCAGGCGTCCAAAGGCGTCTTTGTTTGAGTTAGGGTATTCAATGCGTTTTTTGATATCTTTAATGGTGACAAGACCCTTTAAAAAACCATCATCATCGATGATAGGAAGTTTTTCAATTTTATTTTGGTGCATGATATCTGCCGCCTCATCGAGGCTGATCCCTTTTTTAGCGGTGATAAGCGGCATTTTTGTCATAACTTCATCTGCACGTTTACGCATATCTTTTTCAAACCTCATATCTCGGTTTGTAAGGATTCCAAGAAGTTTGTTGTGCCCGTCAACAACGGGAACACCGGAGATCTTAAACTCGTTCATCAGTGCTTCAGCATCTCCAAGTGTCGCATCAGGATGCACATAAATAGGATCTATGATGATTCCGCTTTCGCTTTTTTTCACTTTTTTGACCTGCTTACACTGGGTTTTGATATCCATGTTTTTATGGATAATACCGATCCCTCCAAGACGCGCCATAGCGATAGCGGCCCTATACTCTGTTACTGTATCCATTGCAGCAGAAACCAAAGGAATTTTCAAAGAGATGTTGCGGGTCAGTTTGGTCTCAAGTGAAACCTCTTTTGGTAAGACTTCAGAATATTGTGGTACTAAAAGTACATCTTCAAATGTTAAGGCGCGTTTACGAATTCTCATGGGTATCCTTTTGCAGAGTTGAAATGGTTAGTAAAATTTTCGGATTATAGCCTTTTTGTGGTTAAAATTAGGTAAATCCTCTCAAACCTTCCCTCTGCAGGACTCAATAAGTGTTTACTTATTGAGCTTTTGACGTACTATGTTTACAGCTTCAACCATATGTGCCAAACTTGGTCTTACCTCTGCCCATTTACGAGTTTTCAGACCACAGTCGGGATTGATCCAAAGCTGATGTGCCGGAAGTACTTCGAGGAGTTGTTCGATTTGATGCACTATCTCCTGAACCGATGGGATACGTGGTGAGTGAATATCATATACACCTGGACCAACTTCTTGTTTGTAGCCGACCTCTGCAAAAATTTTGAGCAGTTCATTACCGCTTCTTGCAGTTTCTATGGAGATCACATCTGCGTCCATCGCCTCTATGGTGCGGATGATATCGTTAAACTCGCTGTAACACATGTGGGTGTGGATCTGTGTCTCTTTTTTTGCACTGCTGACTGAGATTTTAAAATCCCTTACTGCCCATTGTTCATAGATTTTGATTTTTGCTTCTCTGAGTGGGTAGCCCTCTTTAAATGCGGCTTCATCTACCTGAATAATTTTTATGCCGGCATTTTGCAGATCATCTATCTCATCGCTGATGGCAACTGCTATCTGTTTTGAAACTTCATCACGGGGCATATCATCTCTAACAAAAGACCAGTTGAGTATGGTTACGGGACCTGTGAGCATCCCTTTCATGATTTTGTCTGTTTTGCTTTGCGCATAAGTGATCCAATCAACCGTCATCGCTTGTGGACGACTGATATCACCATAGATAAAAGGAGGTTTTACACATCGACTTCCATAACTTTGTACCCAGCCATTTTGGCTAAAACCGTATCCGCTGAGTTGCTCTCCAAAGTACTCAACCATATCGTTGCGTTCAGGTTCTCCATGAACGAGCACCTCTATGCCACACTCCTCTTGGAAGGTGATACAGTCGTTTATATAGGTTTTCATTTTCCACTCATATGCTTCTTGGGAGATCACACCGTTTTTAAAATCACGTCTTGCTTTTCTTACTTCAGGCGTTTGGGGAAATGATCCGATAGTTGTTGTGCAGAGATCTTTGTAACCCAAAAGCTCTTTTTGGATCTTGATACGCTCCTCATAATCACCATCTCTTTGAAGCTTGTCGATATGTTGCGTTCTTTTTTGTACCTCTTTATCATGGATGCGAGAAGATGTTTTTCTGCTTGTGTTTGCCTCTTTGTTCAGCTCAAGTTGTTTTTCATCGAGTATGGTGAGGTTTTGTTTTAAAAAGAGTTTACTTAAAAGTGAGATCTCATCAAGCTTCTCAACTGCATAACTCAGCCAGTTTTTTATTTCTGCATCCATTTTTTCTTCATATGCAAGTGTAAAAGGTGTGTGCAGGAGTGAGCATGAAGAGGCGATAATGATATTTTCTTTTTTTACTTTTTGCGCAATTGTCTCAAGGAGTGTGAGGGTTGCTTCGATATCGTTTTTCCAGATGTTTCTCCCATCCACTACACCCGCTATAAGTTTTTTGCCACTTTGTCCAATAATCTCCAATGACTCCAGGTTTTGCTCGCCGTGTAAAAAGTCAAGCCCCAATGCCCATACAGGGGTATGCACTAAAATTTTAGTCGCTTCGTTTGAATGTTCAAAATATGTCTGCACGACGATATCTATGTTGTCGGCAACACCGCCAAGCATATCATAGGTAGGTTTTATGAGGCTCAGAAGTTTGACCTCGTTATCTTTGACAAAGATAGGCTCATCTATTTGCAAGGTTATATGCTCATCAAGTTGTGCTATGTTTTTTAGTAACTCTACATATAAAGGGAGTATTTTTCCTAGAAGCTCATAAACATCACCGCCATCAACTCTTTTGGAGAGTCCTAAAAATGTTATGGGGCCAATGAGGTTGATCTTGGTCTTGATCCCTAATGCTTTTGCCTCTTTGTACTCTTGTAAAATTTTTGTTGCATTGAGTGTGTAGCTGTCCTGCAGGGAGAGTTCAGGTACGATGTAGTGGTAGTTTGTGTTGAACCATTTTGTCATCTCCATTGCCAGAGCATCTTGTGCACCCCTTGCCATTGCAAAGTAAAGTGCTTCATCTTTGAGGTGGGCAAATCTTTGTGGAATGGCACCAAGCATAACAGCAGTGTCAAGCATATTATCATAGAGTGAGAAATCATTTGAGCTTATATACTCAATGCCTGCTTCTTTTTGGTAATTCCAGTGTTTTTGCTTTAGCTTGCTTGCTGTTTTTTCTACTTCGCTGAAGCTGCACTCTTGTGCCCAGAAGCTCTCTAAGACTTTTTTTAACTCTCTTTGTTCACCGATTCTTGGGAATCCTACTACATAGTTTTTTGACATGGGTATATCCTTTGATATTTTAATATTTTGTTTTTTTTGAAAAAGTTATTTTAAAAGGATAGTTGAGGAGGGTGTACACCGGTTCTGCGAAATGCAAAATAAGTTGTATAGTAAGGGCATCTTGGGATGTAGTGGTTGAGTAAAAGTGTAAGACGCGTTTTTATTTTGTAAAAACAGTTACAGTGGCAAGGTTTTGCGTTGAGTGTGCATAAGGTCTCCAGAGCATCTGAGGGTGGATCATTTTCATCGATCTCATCATTGTCATCTGAAATATTGTTATGCAAAAAGGGAGTAAGTGCGGAAGTTTGGCTTTGAATTTTGTGCTCAACACTGTACGCCAGTACCGCTGAGAATCTAAAATAGTTTTTGGCAAAGCCCTTAGGTGCTCTCACACTTGCTCCTTTAAAATTTTCGTAATTATAGCAAAACTTTTTATATATAAAAAATCAAGTAAAGAGAATATTGATATATAACAATAATTCATTTATCTAATAA
>JALUKO010000058.1 GCA_027056525.1 Helicobacteraceae bacterium
TTTGAATGGAATGATGAGAAAAGTAAATTAAATCTACAAAATCATCAAGTCTCTTTTGAGGAAGCAAAAGAAGTTTTCTTAGATCCTATGCATATTTCAAAACTTGACCATCGTTTCGATTATTTTGAAGAGAGATGGATAACATTAGGCACAACAACAAAAGATAAAATCTTAGTTGTTGCAAATATGTTTTTTGATGAAAACGGAGAAGAAATTATTCGTATTATTAGTGCAAGAAAAGCCAATCAAAAAGAAAGGATATTCTATGAGCAACATTAAAGAAAGAGAAAAATTTGATGACTATGAAATGCTAGAAGAGTATGACTTTAGTGATGGAGTTCGTGGTAGATTTTATGAGCCAAAAAAGATACCTGTTTCACTAAGACTAGATAACGATATAGTCCTCTATTTTAAAAAACTTGCTAGTGAGCAAAAAGTTCCATATCAGACACTTATAAATGCACTTCTAAGAAAAAAGTTACAAGAAGTATAACAAGTAGTCGTTATCTGTAAAATTGGCTTTTAAAAGGAATTGATTATGACAACACTTACTAAAATTGGCAACTCACAAGGTATTAGAATTCCTAAGCCATTGATTAAACCTGTTAATAATACATCAAGAGATACCTGGAAAAAAAACATCTCAAGATATTTCTAAAATGCTTGTTCGGATGTTTGAACTATAATTAAATGATAACAAAACGCAGGGACTGTGAACTTAATCCAACAGGAGAAGAAAATGAGCATTGAGGAAAAGCAGCCATTCATCCATGAAACGGCAGACGTACAATCTAAAAACATCGGAAGTGGATCGTTGGTATGGCAGTTCACGGTTGTTCTCAGTGGTGCAAAAATCGGAAAAAACTGCAATATTAACGCGCATGTTTTCATAGAGAATGATGTCACGATTGGGGATAATGTAACACTAAAATGCGGTGTTCAGTTATGGGATGGCGTCACAATAGAAGACGATGTATTTGTCGGTCCAAATGTCACCTTTACAAATGACAAATTCCCAAGATCAAAAGTATATCCAGAGCAGTTTTTAAAAACCACTCTCAAAAAGGGAGCTTCTATTGGTGCAAACTCAACGCTTCTGAGCGGCATCACAATCGGTGAAAATGCAATGATTGGTGCCGGAAGCGTCGTCACAAAAGATGTACCCCCGGGAGAGTTGTGGTTTGGAAATCCGGCGAGGAAGCACTAACTTTCGCTATTTACTTCCTACAGGCATTGTTGAAATAGCTATCAAGTCACGTAAAAAGCCGACTATTTCATCTCCCCAGATATCGTTGTGATCAGATATAAGTTCTGCATCAACTTTTATGTTCAAATAAGGATTCAGGGGATGCGTACGGTTCAAATGAGTTAGACGACACCCTTCAAAATCCAATGAATTCCCCGCTTTTTGTGCTGACCAAACAGTTTTCAACTCAGAAATTTTTGTAGGCTTATAATCAGGTACCACTTCCAGTATATGTGTTTGATATGGTTTAAAATGCCCTATGGCTGTTCTATCAGCCTCCCCCTCTTTTATGTTCATAGCAACAGGGTGACCATCTTTACAGTAATGTCTCTGCAGAGTACCATGTGTTTCAAAGAGTGTAGAGAAAAATCTTCCCATCGGAAATGCTGTTTTAGTCGCCATATCATGCTCCGAAGTCAAAATAACCAATTTTGGAAGTTGTGAAGGAAAATAGTTGCGGCAATCTTGTTGCGAGATATCATACAGTGTGGCATAGCGCATCGCTTCAAATGCAGGGTTCACCAAAATCACCAAGTCGCCAAACCCCTGCGCATCACTGCTGTAGGTTTTATTGCGTCTGCTATCTATAAATCTGTCACTGAGAACCTGTTGCAATGCGCTAAAGACAACAGCACCACCAAAACTGTGACCTATCACAATCATACGACTGTTTAACGGTTTTGGTTCGGTGGTCTCCATGCCCGCTTTTACATTGACGATCTCTTCAAGTTTTAAAAGCAGCTCAGTCACACCGATAAGCCCTACATTTTGTGCTGTGTTCTTACGTTCCCAAAATGTCAGATCATTTACATATGGTATCTCTACAGACTCCCCTCTCCAGCCAATATAAAGACCAAGTACTTTACGTGCTATACGGTTGTCATCGACAGCATTTTTTGACTCTACACGTGAGATAGCACTCAAAGTCTTCTCAAATGATTTTACATTCGTATCATCTGACGCAGCGTTATGATGCCAACCATGTACAAACGTGACAAGTAAAACATCCTCTTTTGCCGCAATATTATAGAAGGTATTGAGCACATTTTGCATCTGTTTACGCTCACGTACCTGACCCTGGTCATCAAACTCCACAAAACCAAGATAATACTCATCCGCCTGTTTTGGACTCTGATAAAGCATAGCACTCGATGCACAGCTGGTCTTTGATGTTGGTGTACACACATTCATGTTGGTTCTATAGGCCGTATTTGTTGAACACCCCGCCAAGAACAGAGATATTAACAAAAATAGTGTTACTACTGTTTTATTACTTTTCATTAAGAGTCCTTTTGATTTGACTACTCCATTTTAACCCATTGTAACTATCGAAATACTTACAAATACGCTGAGTTTGCCTAAATTACTATATAATTTGGAAACTAAATATTTTAGGAGAACGATGAGAAGTATAGGACTTTTGGGTGCAATCTCTATCGGCATCGGTGGTATGGTCGGTGGAGGGATTTTCGCTGTTTTGGGTGAAGCGGTCTCTTTGGCACATGGTGCAACAGCAGTTGCGTTTGGACTTGGTGGACTCATAGCACTTTTGACAGCCTACTCTTATGCCAAACTCTCTGTTACTTTTCAAAGTGAGGGTGGTACGGTCACTTTCATAGACAAAGCATTTGGTGACAACATCCTCTCAGGTTCAGTAAACCTGATGCTCTGGCTGAGTTACTTGATCACCATTTCGCTTTATGCCACTGCATTTGCTTCTTATGGTGAGACTTTTTTCAAAAATCCGTCTTTTCTTTTACACCACGGGCTTATCACCGCCGCCATCATCTTTCCTGCTATCATCAACCTTATAAGTGCCTCTTTTGTAGGAAAGAGTGAGACGGTCATAGTTGTCATAAAAATCTCACTGCTCATCTTGGTTATCGTCGCTGGAGCGTCGTTTGTTGAGCCTGAGCGAATGTCCCCACAACACTGGGGATCACCACTCTCTATCGTTGTAGCCGGGATGATAATATTTGTAGCCTATGAAGGTTTTGAGCTTATTGCAAACTCTGCAGAAGACATAAAAGATCCTGATAAAAATCTCCCTCGTGCATTTTATGCTTCTGTCACTATTGTCGTGGCTTTGTATGTGCTCATCTCCGTCATTACCGTAGGTTGTGTTAGTGAAGATGTACTGATGAAAGCCAAAGACTACGCACTTGCAGCTGCCGCGCAGCCCTCGCTTGGGCACACAGGATTTATGCTTGTTGCCTTTGCCGCTTTGCTTTCTACATTTTCAGCCATAAACGCAACCATTTACGGTAATGCACGACTCGGCTATATCATCGCAAAAGATGGTAAACTACCGCGTACTTTGATGGTTCAGGATAAACGCAGCGGTGTTCCTTTTCGCGGGGTTTTATACACAACACTTTTTAGTGTAGTGCTTGCCAACAGTATTGATCTGACAGAGATCGCCATCATTGGAAGCGCTGGCTTTTTACTCATCTTTTTTCTTGTAAACATAAGCGCATTTCGATTGCGACATGAGATAAACGGATCTAAAACAATCACCCTGTTCTCCTCTGCCATGACCTTCTTTGCTCTTGCTACACTTTTGTATCATACATACACATCAAATCCGCATGCTGTTATCATCTTTATATCTTTTATCATAATATCAGTCATGTTCGAACTTATCTACGGGCGTTATATTCGTGGTGAGATATTTGATAGAAAATATAAAACAATAAAGAAAAAATAACTTATTAAGCAATACCTTAACTCTTTAGAGTTAGCATATAACTATATAAAACAAAAGGAATTGTTATGGCGAACTTCGAAACAGCATTTGAAACAACAATGCACGCTGAGGGTGGATATGTAAATGACCCTGATGATCCTGGTGGTGAGACATACAAAGGCGTTGCTCGCAAACGCAACAGCAAATGGGAAGGATGGGTGGATATTGATCTGCTCAAACAAAAACCAAACTTTCCAAAAAATCTTGAACAAGATGCTCCTCTGCAGGAAAAAATCAAAAACTTTTACGAAGTAAACTACTGGGACAAGATACAAGGTGACAACATTTCCGATCAGGATGTTGCCGAGTCTATTTTTGACTTTGCAGTTAATGCAGGACCAAAAACAAGCTCAAAACTAGCACAGCTCTCAGTAGGTGCAAAAGCAGACGGTATCATCGGTCCAAAAACCCTTGAAAAACTAAACGCAACAGATAAAAAGACATTTTTAGCACTCTTTGCTCTTGCTAAAATAGGTCGATACGTAAACATATGTGAAAATAACGCGACAAGCCGTAAGTATTTTTATGGATGGGTACGTCGCAGTTTAGAAGGAGTATAAAATGGCAAATTTTCTAGCAAATCTTTTTAGTACAGGTGCAAGTAGTTTGGTAAGCGCAGTGGGTGATGCAATAGACAAAAATGTCACTTCTGATGAAGAGAGAAAAGAGCTTGAGAACGAAATTGAGCAGGCAAAACTCAAGTATGAAGTTGAAATGAAAAGTCTTGGTGTTGAGGAACAAAAGATCTACCTTGACGATACAGCAAGCGCAAGAGAAAATCAAAGTCGTGTACAAGAGAGCGAAGAGGCAGGATTTTTAGCAAAAAATGTTCATCCAATTTTAGCAATTCTCATCATAGCATTGACATTTTTTCTCTATTATTGGCTCATTATGGGAACAACGGGTGAAAATAAAATCAACCCTGAAATGAAAGACATTGTTATATATATTTTGGGAGCATTAACAACCATAGCAACGCAGGTAGTAGCGTATTTCTTCGGATCATCAAAAGGCAGTAAAGATAAACAAAAAATCATTACCGATTTGACTGCCCGTACAGCATAAAAAAAGAGGTGACTTATCTCACCTCTTGCGTAACTACATCCTACTCGATTCGTGTGATCGTTAAATGCACACTACCGTGATTATTATTGTAAAGACTCCAGACATCATTTGCAAAACAGTACAGATAGCCCGGGTTTTCAATCAACAACGGCGTTTTTTCATGTTTCGTCAGATCCACATACTGATGCTCAACCGCACTGCCGTCATTACCTACAGCATCGCTTACCCCTGCATCATTGGCGATAGCTCCTACCATTGTAAACCAGTTCATACTTTCTACACGTTTTGTGCCGATAAAGTCGATGGAGTTGTTTTTAAGCACCTTTTTGAAAAATGTCTCATATGTACCTAAAAATGAAGAGGTGGCACGCACAACATCACCCATGGTAAACTCATCGTTTTGTGTGCCCCGCCAGTCGCAGACATCTTTAGAATCCACCCATTTGCCTGTTGCAGAAAATGTAAACTTTTGCCCTTTGTCCATATAGAGCTGTGTTTCATTCCATCTGGTGTCTGCAAATATCTCGACCGTCATCGATTTACCGGCTTCAAGCACCTTGTTTTTATGATACGGTGCATATTCCAGTGGTGATTTTTCCTGTCTTATAAAGACACTTTTATGAAACTTGTCTGCATTTTTTTGACTCACTTCAGGAATATTTCTCGGACGTGAGCGCAGTTTTGCAAACATGCCTTTGTAGGAGTTGTGCATAATACCAAGAGGATTTGGGTGTATAAGATCTGCTATATCATCTCTAAAGGCAAGACCCTTGGCACTACTCTCTTTTATCATCCACTCTAATGCTCCATAAGAAAGATCAGCATTTGCATAACCTCCTCCGACATCTGAGTGCACACCCGGAAACCACACCTCCAGGGCGTCCGCACACTCAGAAGCATTTTGCCATCTTGTGATACTAAAAGAGGAGCGTTTTTCATCCATCGCCATAGCATGACGTGCCGATGTGACATTATCGCCCAATTTTGTATCGTGAAACTGCCATTTTTTCTTATCATCAAAAAAATTAAGTATCTCCAAATCATCAGGTACACCAAGTGCTCCCACCGTGTCCCACACTCCTATGAAATGTATAGGTGTTTTTTTCTTATTATTAAAGAACTTCCACTCATCATCAGCCCAGTTTTCAATACTTGCAAGGTTTTTTCTGTAGCCGTTTTTATAGGCTTTGTTTACTCTCTTCCATGACTCATCAGAAGGGACATCTCTTAGATCAAGCAGCCCTTTTGAGAGCATTCCCCCAAGACTTCTTGCCGTAAAAGCACCACGACTAAAACCATACAGATATATCTCATCGCCCTCTTCATAGTTGTTTCCAAGCCAATGATAAGCACTCGATATATGCCGCCCTATTCCTATTCCCAACGCACCCCCTAGCACTTCATCGATAATACCGCTGTCTTCTCCGCCAACACCCGGATGATAGTATTTTAACTGCGTCACACCATTGGCATCTTCATCTGCAAGAGCATTATAGAGTTTCACCACATTTGTCGGTGCTGTTATGCCGTTGTCTTCTTGATCCTGGTTGTTCCATGTACCATCACAACATACTACTAATCGTTTCATAATATCTCCTGCCTTTTTAAATAGTTCGCTTCTTAATTAATGATAACAATTTTAATAATACTACATTACAATATAATATCTATCTTATGAAAGGAGAAAAATGAGTTACTTTTTGTAACAATAGTTTAACATGCTTTGCTAATCTAGATATAGATTAGATATAATTTCATCGACAATATACAAAAGGCTTTTAGTGCAAAAATTTATACTTAAACTTTTTCCAGAGATCATGATAAAAGGGTCATCTGCAAAACGGCAGATGGTTGGACAACTTTATGTAAACCTACAAACTATTTTAGGAAAGATCGACTCAGAGATAACAGTCAAAAAATATTCTGACAAACTAGAAGTTTTTACACCGAAGAGTGTTTTGCCTGAAGTAAGACAAAAACTGCAAGAAACACCGGGGATCGAACAGGTTTTAGAAGTTTTACAGTTTGACAACATGGATACACTTGAAAAAATTAAAACAAAAGTGGGAGAGCTTGTGATAGACTCGCTTGCTGAGAAGACTTTTGTAGTACGTGCGAAACGAAACGGTCAGCATACGTTTACTTCTATGGATATCGAAAGAACGGTAGGGGGTTACCTGCTTGCACACTCCAAAGCAACTAAAGTGAGCCTTAAAAACCCGGAAAAGACCATAGAGCTTGAACTTATAGGTGCACAGCTTAACGTCATCACAACAAGGTACAAAGGGCTCAGTGGCTATCCCATAGGAACACAAGGAGATATACTCTCACTTATGTCTGGAGGGTTTGACTCTACTGTGGCTTCTTACCTGACGATGAAGAGGGGTATCAAAACACACTTTGTCTTTTTCAATCTTGGTGGCATGGCACACGAGATTGGTGTGAAACAGGTAGCACTTTATTTATGGTCAAAATTTGGCTCCTCCCATAAAGTGAAGTTTGTCTCGGTTAACTTTGAACAAACTGTTGAAGAGATTTTTCGCTGCATCCCACCAACCTATATGGGTGTGATGCTGAAGCGTCTTATGCTTCGTGCTGCACAAAAAGTAGCGGATGATATGAGTATAGACGCACTTCTAACAGGCGAGAGTGTAGCTCAGGTTTCAAGCCAAACACTTCGTAATCTTGCACTCATAGATGAAGCAAGCGATAAGCTTATACTACGACCGCTTTGCACCATGAACAAACCGGAGATCATAGCCATAGCACAGAAGATAGGCACACGCCATTTTGCAGAAAGTATGCCTGAATATTGTGGTGTTATCTCCCAAAACCCTATAACACACGGCTCTTTCAAGCGTATGCAAAAAGTGGCTCAGAAGTTCGACTATAGTGTCGTTGATCGGGCAGTTGAAGAAGCGCAGGTGCTTTGTGTTGATGAGATCGTTGAAGATATTAACACGCTTGAAGCTGTTGAGATCGTAAAAGATCTCAATGCAGAGCATTTTGTGGTGATAGATATTCGCCCGGAAGAGGAGTGCATACAAACTTCATGTAAAAGCATCAAGATACCTTTTCACAAGCTTAAAACCGAGTTTGAAAAACTTCCTCAAGACAAAGAGTATCTACTATACTGTGACAAAGGGATCATGTCGCAATTACACGCTCAGTATCTCAGAGACGCAAAGAATTACACTAACATAAGAGTGTACAGACCTTAGTTATCTTCCGTAGCGAATGCTCTCAACCGGAAGATGAGCCTTTTTCCACTCTTGTATGCCCCCTTTTATATTGTAAACATGAAAACCATGCTCACTTAAAACTCGGGAAGCTTTCGCACTTCTGTTGCCGCTTCTACAATACACAAGAAGCTTTGTGCCTTTGTACTTTTGCAGAGTATCGAGTTGTGATGCAAGTGTAGCAGACGGGATAAGCAGGGAATTTACCAAATGCCCTTCCTGTTGGTACTCACCAAGCGTTCTTACATCCAGTATCGTAACATTACCATCTTGCTTTTTGATCATGCTTTGTGCTTCTAAAGGAGTAATGGAGTCATAATTTGTAAGTATATAACCCTTTTGATAGAGTAAAAAAACAGCAGCACAAACTATAGCTATAAAAAATACGATGTTACTTAATTTTTTCATAAACAAGCCTTTATATAAATTTCAATACAATAAAAGCATGATACACAAACTTTGCAATAATATAAACAATATTTCAATTACCACTCTTCTTTTAAGCATATTTTTTCTTGGGTGCAGCAGCTCTGAGTCTCAAGACAAAATACGAGACAACACGCTACTCGACTCAGGTACTTCCTGGCAATGGCAACTCCAAGGCACGATAAATACAGGCTATGATGTTGATGTGTATGATATAGATCTTTTTGACTCTAACAAAACACTCATCAGTTCACTGCATGATGAAGGCAAGATCGTTATTTGCTACTTTAGCGGTGGTTCCTATGAGGAGTGGCGTGATGATAACAGTTCATTTCCTCCCGAAGTTCTTGGCAATGATCTCGATGGATGGGCTGGAGAAAAGTGGCTTGATATACGCAGTGACATCTTAAAACCAATTATGCAAGCGAGACTTGATTTAGCTGTAGAAAAAGGGTGTGACGGTGTAGAGCCTGACAATATGGACGGCTATACAAACAACACAGGATTTGCGCTCAGCGCTCAAGATCAGATCGATTACAACATATTTATAGCTACACAAGCCAAAAACAGAAATCTTCTTGTAGGGCTTAAAAATGATCTAGATCAAATTGCAGAGCTTGAGCCCTACTTTGATTTTAGTCTCAATGAGCAGTGCCACTACTATAACGAATGTAGCAAACTTCAGCCTTTTGTAGATGCGAACAAAGCAGTTTTCAATGCAGAATATGCACAAAAATATGTGGACAATACAAATGGAGCAAGAGATCTCTTGTGTGCAGATGCAAGAGCACAGGGGCTTAGAACTCTCGTTCTTCCCCTTGCCCTTGATGATAGTTTCAGATTTAGCTGTGAATAGATCTAGCCCAGTTGAGAAGTGATCGCAGCTTCAACATCGGCGATATCGGCAGTACCGTCAACAGTGATATATTTTAGATCTTTATTTTTACTTGCCTGCTCTTTATAGTAGTTTATAAGCGGACTTGTAAGTTCATGGTACACTTTGAGTCTGTCAAGCACTACCGACTCTTTGTCATCATCACGCTGTACAAGATCTTCACCTGTCACATCATCTTTGCCCTGCACTTTTGGCGGATTGTAAAGTATATGGTATGTTCTACCGCTTGCAAGGTGTGCACGACGACCTGACATACGTTTAACGATCTCTTCATCAGGAACATCTATCTCTATGACGGCATCTATAGTGATCCCTGCATTTGTTACGGCATCAGCTTGTGGAAGTGTACGTGGGAAGCCATCGAGAAGGTAGCCGTTTTTGCAATCATCTTCGGCGATTCTGTCTTTGACAAGACCGATAATGATATCATCAGTGACAAGTTGACCGGCATCCATAGCCGCTTTTGCCATTTTACCCATTTCAGTACCTGCTTTTATGGCAGCTCTGAGCATATCACCGGTAGAGATTTGAGGGATATTGTATTTTTTGGTTAAAAATTGAGCCTGTGTACCTTTTCCGGCACCCGGAGCTCCAAGTAGTATGATTCTCATAGTTATCCTATTGTTGTTATTTTGTGAAATTATATACTAATGAATTTAAATATAGTGTTAATCACCCCAACCCAGTTTTTCTTTAAGCACATCAAAGTAGTTAAACTCTTCTCTGTGTATCAGCTTTACTGTTTTAGAAGCTAGTCTTATATGTATGCTCTCCCCCTGCCCCAGTTCGTGCATATCCTGACCGTCTATGATGATCAGCGCTCTGTTTTGAGGTGTTTTCATCTCTATTGAAAATTTTCCGGGAAGCACAACCGGTCTTTGTGTCAAAGAGTGTGGACAGATCGGAGTGAGTGCAAAAACCTGAGTGAGCGGAAAAAGTACGGGGCCGCCCGCTGAAAGGTTATATGCTGTTGAACCTGTAGGTGTTGAGACGATGACGCCGTCTCCATAATATGTGTTAAAGGCTTTTGCGTCAACAAGGGTTTCTATGTGGATCATGTTTGATATGGAAGGTCTTGTGAGGACTATATCATTAAAAGCATACATAGTGATCTCTTCACCGTTTTTTATGATCTTGGCTTCTAAAACCGAGCGTTCATCTATGCGGCTTTTGCCTTTGAGCATATTGCCAACAAACTCATCAAGCTCTTCCATACTTATATCTGCTAAAAAACCAAGATTTCCCGCATAAATGCCAAGTATTGGTTTGTCGTAGTTAAAAGATCGTCTTACAGCCGATATGAGCGTACCGTCTCCACCAAGTGTCACAAGTGCGTCGCACTGCTTACAGAGCAGATCAAACTCCATACCCATCACATCTATCATGGCAGCACTGATTGTATCTATATATACTTCTATGTCGTGTTTATTGAAGATCTTTTTAAGTCTGAAAAAGCTCTCTCTAAGTTCTGGAGTTGACGGTCTTAAAATAACACCGATATTTTTAATATGACTGTTTTGCACAATAACTCTTTAAATCTTTTAGATGATTATACACTTTTTTTAGATATAATCGCAAAAATTTTTTAATAGGACTCTATATTTTGAGAACTCATTACTGTACAGACTTAAATGAAGAAAATGTAGGACAAGAGGTTGTTGTAACCGGTTGGGCCAATAGTTATCGTGATCACGGTGGGATCATCTTTATCGATTTGCGTGATAAAACAGGACTTGTCCAACTGACATGTGATCCAGAAGATGGTCCACAAGCACATAAAGTTGCTGATGGTGTTCGCGATGAATTTGTTCTTATCGCAAAGGGAAAAGTTCGTCTTCGTGGTGAAGGGCTTACAAACCCGCGTCTTAAAACAGGTACTATCGAGATCATCGTACAAGAGCTTATCATCGAAAACAAATCCGCTCCCATACCTTTTGTGATCGGCGATAAAAATGTCGGTGAAGAAACAAGACTCAAGTACCGCTACCTTGAGCTGAGAGATCCTGAGATGTATGAGGCTTTTCGTCTTCGTTCAAAAGCGGCTATAGCAGCAAGAAACATTCTCGATACAAATGGTTTCTTAGAAGTTGAAACGCCTATCTTAACCAAATCAACTCCAGAAGGAGCTCGTGATTATCTTGTACCGTCTCGTGTACATAATGGAGAGTTCTATGCACTTCCACAGTCTCCACAACTGTTTAAGCAGCTCTTGATGGTTGGCGGGTTTGACCGCTATTTTCAAATAGCAAAATGTTTTCGTGATGAAGACCTGCGTGCGGACAGACAGCCGGAATTTACTCAAATAGATGTTGAGATGAGTTTTTGCGATCAAGAAGATGTGATCAAAATAGCAGAAGATCTGCTAACTGCAATGTTCAAAGCTGCAGATATTGAGATACAACCGCCTTTTAACCGCATATCTTACAAAGACGCTATGGAGTGGTACGGTTCAGACAAGCCAGACTTGCGTTATAATCTTAAGATGGTAGATGTTATTGATATTTTTCAAAGATGTGATAACGAGATCTTTACAAATATAGCAAAAAAACCACACACAAATCGCATAAAAGCACTGAAGGTTCCGGGTGCAGATCTTATCTTCTCAAAACGTGAGATGAAAGGTTTTGAAGAGTTTGTACGCAAATTTGGTGCACATGGTCTTGGTTACTTCCAAATGAAAGAGGATGGTCTTAAAGGTCCACTGACAAAATTTTTCTCAGAAGATGATATACAGGCTATCATAGAGAGAACTGAACTAGAAGTGGGCGATGTCGTCTTCTTTGGTGCAGGCGATAAAAAAACTGTTCTTGACTACATGGGTCGTTTTAGAATTTTCATAGCTGAACATGAAAAAATGAACCTTATCGATGAGAACGCTTTTGAGTTTGTTTGGGTTGTTGATTTTCCTATGTTCGAGGTAGAAGACGGTAAAGTAAAAGCCTTACATCACCCGTTTACTATGCCTAAAGACACAGATAAAGAAGATGTTGAAGAGATAGAATCTATCGCTTATGATATTGTGCTCAACGGTGTTGAACTCGGTGGTGGGTCTATCCGTATCCATAAAGAGGAAGTGCAAGAAGAGATCTTTAAACTCCTTGGAATCAGCGAAGAGGAAGCTCAAGAAAAATTTGGTTTCTTACTCGATGCTCTTAAATTTGGAGCACCGCCACACGGTGGATTTGCAATAGGTTTTGACAGGCTGATGATGCTCATCACCAAAAAATCCTCTATCCGTGATGTTATAGCTTTCCCTAAAACACAAAAGGCGTCATGTATCTTAACAAAAGCACCTAGTGAAGTTGACAACACACAGCTTAGAGACTTGCATATCCGCCTAAGAGAACAAGTTAAAGCATAAATTATGAAAAAGCTTTTCTTGATCATTGGAGCTCCCGGCTCCGGTAAAACTACAGATGCCGAACTTATAGCACAAAAAAATGAAAACATCACACACTACTCTACTGGTGATATGCTTCGTGCAGAAGTTGCAAGCGGGAGTGAAATTGGTCAAGAGATAGACAAATATATCTCCAAAGGTGCCATTGTTCCCATAAAAATAGCGATCAAAACTATTTTAAATGCTATTAAAAATGCCAAAACCGACGTGGTAGTGATCGATGGTTATCCTAGAAGTGTTGAGCAGATGCAAGAGCTTGACAACTACCTCAAAGATGAAAATGATGTTGAACTTATCAGCGTTATAGAGGTAGAGGTAAGTGAAAATGTAGCACGCCAAAGAGTTCTTGGACGTGCACGTGGCGCTGATGACAACAATGAGGTCTTTAACAACAGAATGAAAATCTACACGCAACCTCTACAGGCTATTAGAGCTTTTTATAATGATAAAAATATTTTAAAAGTGATCAACGGGGAGAGAGATATCGACGCTATAGTCAACGAGATGGAAAGCTTTATAAAGTCCAAAATCTAGTGTTGCACTAAACACCGATAGGGTGTTTAGTGCTACTGCTCTTCTACAAATCCGAAATCTTCTTCACTATCTTTTTGTGCTTCCAGTATATCATTTATGAGTTCTTTACACTCATCTTCTTCCATATCCCCGCTTTTTATATCGGCGAGTACATCTTGAAGATCTGCTTTAAACTCACGAAGCTCTTCGATCTCTTCTTTCGCATCTGCACTGGCTTCTTTATTGTCGGCAATCTCCGCAAATATTTCATCGAGTCTTTCATCAAGATCCGGAATAACACTCTTTGTAAGAAGTTCTTCTAGCTTTTGTGCTTGTGACATTGTATATCCTAATATTTTGTTTAATGAAATGATACTATAATTTTGTATGAATTTTTATACATTGATAATAGGAACCGAAATTTTAAATGCCAGACGGAGTGATAAACACTTTGCATTTGTACAAAAAGAGTTGGCAAAATGCTCCAGAGAGATGTTTGCCTCTTTTATAGTAAAAGATGATGTGGAACTTATAAAAAGAACTTTTCATCTCATAAAAAGTGATCCCAAAGCCGTTATGTTCTCTTTTGGCGGTATAGGATCAACGCCTGATGATCTTACAAGAGAGATAGCCGCCGATGTCTTTACCTCAAAACCTCTTGTGCGACACAAAAAGTTTGAGCAGGATATTCTTGAGAAGTTTGGTGATGCAGCCTATCCCCACAGAATCCACATGTCAGATCTTCCAGAAGGTGCACATCTCCTGCATAACCCCATCAACAATATGTCCGGTTTTTCATTACAGCAGAAATTTTTCTTCGTTCCGGGTTTTCCCGAGATGTCCCACCCCATGATCTCACAAGTGATACAAACACACTTTTGTAATGCTCAGAAAAAATACAGGTACACTTTACTGGCACAAACAAGTGAAAATACACTTATCACACTGATGCAAAAATTACCCTCTGAAGTGGAACTTTCCTCTTTGCCTATATTTCAAAACAACAAACCCTCCGTAGAGCTCTCACTGAGTGGCTATAACAAAGAGAAACTCAAACACTACTTTGAACTCTTTTGCAAGGAGCTTCAAGAGGCCAAGATAGCCTATAGATTAATATAATTATTTTTCCTGCCGATCTATAAAGTATCATAACTCAAGGATTTTTCTTATGTTAGTTTGGTTATTGGTACTTTTTTTGCTAATTATCTGCATATATGTTACCTATAAACTCTCTTTTACTGCAAAGAAAAAAGAGTTTAAAGAGCATACTGAGCATTTTACATTTAAAATATAAGAGGGAAAGTATGACAATCGCAAGGAATAACCACGTTTTTAAAGGGCACAAGACACTTTTGGGCAGTAGATATGTTACCTATGGAGAAGTTGAACTTCCAACACTCTATGAACTGTTTGCTCAATCCAAAGACGGCTTCGATTGGGGCTATAACGGTTCAGCTCCTACACAACTTGCTTTTTCAATGCTCTATCAGTTGACAAACTTAGAGTTTGCAAAAGAGAATGCTTCAAAATTTGCAAACGATGTTATACGCTCCCTTAACTCAAGAGACTGGTTACTTAGTGCAGCAGATGTTTTAGAATGGATCGACAAACATGCACAAACACCTCTTGAAGACACTACACAAACACAAGAAAATACACCTGTTATCAAAAGAACTAAAAAAGCCAAAAGAGCAAAAAACAATGTTGTCAAAGATGTTTGTAAGGAACTTGGTATAACACAAAAGCATCTCGCCGAGATACTCGAAGTTCCAGAAGGCACCATAAGCAGTTGGGCAGTAAAAAATGAGATCCCAAGACTTGGCAAAAAAGCGATAGAATTTTATATACAAAATCAAAAAAATCAAAAAATCGTTGATAGTTACAGAAATTT
>JALUKO010000059.1 GCA_027056525.1 Helicobacteraceae bacterium
TAAATAATATATATGATTTTTGTTGTATTGTAGAAATATTCATAGCTTTCTCCTTAAAGCAAAAAAAATGGCACCAAACAAGGGGGCTCAGTAGCAATTTTTTCTCATGCTACCTTACATTATACAAGTTTATATACTTAAATAATGCTTAATGTGATAAAATTTATAGATAAATAGACCCTAATTATATTTTATTATGCATAGCTTAAATTTATAAGGTATTTAGTTTAAAAAAGTTGAAATCTTTTCTGCAACGCCATAGTTTGTTGATTCAGGTAAAATGATCTGTGCCGCTTTTTTGTTATCGGTGTTGAGTACAAGAGGCCCGATGAAATTGACAACAGAGTCTTCAATAGGAGTCTGGATAAGCACTATATTTAAAATAAGAATATTTGATTTTTCATCGATCTGTAGTAACTTTTGGATGTTATCCGGAATTTCAAAATCATAATCTCTGAGTACAAAAGGATCAATAAGTGTAAATGAAACATGTTCATCCTCTACAGCCTGCATCTTTACAAAAATATCATCTATTCTTTGCAGATCTACATGTTTGATGTTCTCAAATCCCAACAGAGGTACACATATATCAAATTTCATAAAAAGCCTTTGAGTATTTTTTTACTATTATATCAAGTAATAATTATATCACTTTAAGCATAAATTGTACCTACTTTAAAGAGAACTATAACTCTTTTGGGTAGAATAACACCCTATTAATAAAGAGGAAAAAATATATGAGTCTAAAATTGAATCTAATGATAACGCTGTTTACAACTTTTATATTTTTAAGCGGATGCTCCAAAGATATAGAAGAGTATAACAAACCGGCTGCTTTTTGGTACACAAAAATAGTCGAGTCTATTTCAAACGGAAACCTTGAAAAGGCTGATAGTTACTACAGTTCTCTGCAAGGTGAGCATATAGGTTCCCCTTTACTTCCCGAAGCTACAATGATCTTGGCAATAACTCATATGCAATACGAAGAGTATCTTTTAGGTGAGCACTTCTTAAATGAGTATATAAAAAGATATGCAACTCCAAATGAAAAAGAGTTTGCAGAATTTTTAAAAATAAAAGCCAAGTATCTGGCGTTGCCTAATCCCAGAAGAGATCAGGCATTGATTCAAGAAGCGATTGATGAGGGAGAGAAGTTTAAACGCCACTATCCAAACTCTATGTATTATGAGATCATCGATACAATGATAACAAGACTCTATTTGGCACAGGCGGTACTCAATGAGACCATAGCTGATCTGTATGAAAGAGTTGACAAGCCAAAAAGTGCAGCGTACTACAGGGCGCTTAAACCTCAGCCTTGGATCAAGTGGAGTGAAGTTGACAGAGCAAAAACTCCATGGTATCGTGCTTGGTTTGAGGGTGATGGTACTGAGAGTTGGTATGGATTTTTGGTTCCAGATACCAGAAGCGTCGTCTCAAGAAATTCGGTAATTGATGATAATACAACACAAAATAAAGAAATAAACTAGGAAGAAATATGAAACTAAGCAATTATGGTGATTTTCCTGCTGATATACCTGTTATAGCAGAAGATGAACTTTTTTTATACCCTTTTATGATCAGCCCACTTTTTTTAAGTGATGAGAGTAATATTAAAGCGGCTGCCAAAGCTATGCAAGAGAGCTCACTGGTACTTGTCTGCCCGACAAAACCTTCCCATGAAACACAAAGAGATTTTGATGCTTTGTATGATGCGGGTGTCGTCGGTTCGATCATGAGAAAAGTAGCACTGCCAGATGGAAGAGTAAAGGTACTTTTTCAAGGGCTTGCAAGAGCTAAAGTGCTTTACAAAGTTGATGATGATCCAATGATTGCACATGTGGATGTGCTTGAGGCTACGAACGTTGATTCTCTTAAGATCGATGCTATCTTGGAAGTGGTACGTGAAAAGGTGAGAACTCTCTCCGGTGTAAGTAACTATTTTCCACCCGATCTTCTTAGAACCATAGAAGAGAACCATGATCATAACCGTATCATTGATCTTATATGTAGTACGGTAAAACTTAAAAAAGAGCAAGCATATAAACTTTTTGTCGAGACCGATACGGAAAAAAGGTTCTTACTTCTTATAGATTATCTCATAGAGGAGATAGAAGCAAACAAGCTTCAGCGTGAGATACGCTCAAAAGTACATACACATATAGAAAAGGTTAACAAAGAGTACTTCTTAAAAGAGCAACTTAAACAGATACAAAAAGAGCTTGGAACCGATACTGCCAGAGAAGAGGAGATAGAGGAGTACCGCAAAAAACTAGAAGCCAAAAAAGAGAAAATGGGTGAAGATGCCTACAAAGAGATTGCCAAGCAGATAGAGCGATTTTCTCGTATGCACCCTGATTCATCCGATGCTTCCATGACACAGACTTATTTGGACTGGGTACTTGAGATTCCATTTGGCGATAAGTCTAAAAAAGCTTTGAAGATCTCCGATGTTGAGACTCAGCTTGATAGAGACCATTTCTCTTTGAAAAAACCCAAAGAGAGGATTGTTGAGTATTTTGCCGTAAAAGAGCTCTTAGAGCTTCGCGGTGTCTCAAATGAAAAAGCAGCAGGGGCTATTTTATGTTTTTCAGGACCTCCGGGTGTGGGTAAGACATCGTTAGCAAACTCTATAGCAACAGCGCTTAAACGTCCACTTGTAAGGATCGCACTCGGTGGACTTGAAGATGTGAATGAGTTAAGAGGTCATAGAAGAACCTATGTCGGTGCAATGCCCGGACGCATAACACAGGGACTTATTGATGCAAAAAAAATAAATCCTGTTATCGTTCTCGATGAGATAGATAAGATAACGCGTTCACAAAGGGGTGACCCTACGGCTGCTCTTTTAGAGATTCTGGATCCGGAGCAGAACAAAGAGTTTAGAGATTATTATCTGAATTTTAATCTTGATCTTAGTGATGTTATCTTTATTGCAACGGCAAATGATGTTGGTCGCATCCCGGCACCTCTACGTGATAGAATGGAGTTTATTACAGTAAGCTCCTACACCCCTCAGGAGAAACTTGAGATTGCCAAGCGTTATTTGATCCCACAGGAGTTAAAAAAGCATGGTTTGAAAAATTCCGAGCTAAGCATTTCAAAGCCGGCACTCAAAGAACTGATACACAGCTATACGCGAGAAGCGGGTGTGCGTAACCTTCGCAGACGGATCGCTGAGATGTGTAGAAAAGCAGCGCGTGAGATACTGCTGCACCCTGAGATAAACAAGGTCTCTGTGAGTTTAAAAAATCTCAAAGAGTTTTTTGAAAAAAGTGTTTTTGAGATTGAGAAAACAAACAAGGTGCCGGTGATCGGTGTGGTCAACGGTTTGGCATGGACCGCTGTGGGTGGGGATGTTCTTAAGATTGAAAGTATCCGTATCAAAGGTAAAGGTACAATGCAGCTCACCGGTAGTTTGGGTGATGTTATGAAAGAGAGTGCGAGAATCGCTATGAGTGTTGTCAAAACACTTATAGATAACAGAAAGCTTATTATTACTATCGATAATATTCCTCTTACATATAAAGAAAAAGAGGAGGATATTCAAGTAGATCCAAGCGAGGTGTACAAGCGTTACGATCTTCATATACACGTTCCTGACGGTGCAACACCAAAAGATGGTCCAAGTGCAGGTATAGCGATGGTGAGCGTGATAGCTTCCATACTGAGTTCAAAAGAGATACGTTCAGATATAGCTATGACAGGAGAGGTTTCTTTAAGTGGGAATGTACTTCCAATCGGCGGACTTAAAGAGAAGCTGATCGCTGCACATAAGGCGGGTATGAGCAAGGTATTGATTCCGTTGAAAAACTATGAAAGAGATATTGATGATATCCCAAAAGAGGTGAAAGACTCTCTTGAGATCACAGGAGTGAGTCGAATAGAAGAGGTACTCAAAGAGGTACTTATATAATATCATACCATCAAGGTAGATATTTTGGCGATCAGGTCTTCTCGCCTGATGGGCTTCATCAAGAAGCCGTTTGCTCCAAGATCTAAAGCTTCCCCTTTCTTTGTTTCATCTGTAGTAAGCATAATAACAGGAAGTTGTTTGAGATTGTCATCGGCACGAACAACCTGAAGCATCTCCAAACCATTCATAATAGGCATGATGATATCTAAAAGTATCAGGTCTATATCATTTCTGTTTTTTAAATGACCTATAGCATCAGAGCCGTTTTTTGCTTCGATAACTTCTGCCACAAAACCACTTTTGAGCAGCATTGATTTGAGAAGCTTTAAGTTGATCAGGTCATCATCTACTGTTAATACCACTAAGTTTGCATTTGACATCATATCCCCTTATAACCATTTGTCAAAGATAGCTTTTAAAAGCCCTTTATTGACTATATTTGGAATAACTTCATCTACATGCTCAAAATTGTTTGTACTCTCTTGTGAGGATAAAAGTACTGTATGAGTACTTAGACCTTTTTCTTTTGAGAGCTGTTTTATTTTGGATGTTATCTCATCAATATTAAGGTTGTTTATCTCTTTATCAAGGAGTATCACTTTGTAAGAGTTTGTTGCCGTTAGTTTTTCAAGCTCTTGTGCCGTAGAGGCAACTTCAAAGCTATGGTTGAAGGTGTTAAGCAGTTTGACATAAAGTTTTAAGGCAAAAGGATTGTGTTTTGCTATGAGTATCTCTGCGCTGTATTGCTCTTGGCTCGCTACTTGTTTTTTTCTTTTTTTCAAAGCAGGTTTAGCGGCTTTTGGTGGTGTTTTTTCTTTAGGAGCTGTCACCTTTTCTTCTTGAGTGATCTTGTCTGCCAAGAAGTGATTTAGTAAGGTGATGATCTCTGAACGTACAAGCGGTTTTGTTGTGTACTCATCAAGGCCGGCTGCGAGAAAACGTTCTCTGTCCCCTTTGAGGGCGTTTGCAGTCAGGGCAATTATTGGAACGTGAGGCTGATTATAATCTTCTTCATATTCTAAAATCTCTCTGGTAGCTTCAACTCCGTCAAGGAAAGGCATTTGTATATCCATAAAGATCAGATCAAACGCTTCATCTTTTCTTTTTTGGAATGCTTCAAGACCGTTAGAAGCAATACTGACACTTAAACCGATCTCTTCAAGGGTACGACGGATCAGCTTTTGGTTAATAATATTGTCTTCTGCCACCAAAACATTTGCTTCAAATCTAGAATCGCCCGTATCGTCGTATTTTTTAGAATATTTTTTGGTTTTTGCACTATCTGTCTCTTGTGTATCATAGTTTTCTAAAACCTGTTTTATTTTTGTTATATTAAGAGGTTCATACAATGTTTTAAAGATCTCTACGTTAAAAGAGTCTATCTGTTTCATGTTATTTGATTTTGTAAGCA
>JALUKO010000060.1 GCA_027056525.1 Helicobacteraceae bacterium
ATATAGAAGATGGACTGGAGAGTCATTCCTCACTGACTCTTGATTCAGAAGATGCATTTACTTTATGGACACAGGGAACATCCATAGATGAGATGCATCCTGCTATGAGTGTATACTTGACGCGTTTTGCTACACCTACAAAAACGTACCAGATCTCATTTAATGCAACCATAAAAAGTGGATCACCTGTGATAAGTAATATTGCATTTTCAAATATAAACAGTATTAATCATGCAGTAGTTAACGGCGAAAATATCATCAAAATAACGCCGAGTGAAGCAGATATAAGCATGATAAAACTTTATTTTGACGGTCAAACACAATGGGAGTTTTCCTGTACAGACTTTCGTATCGTGGAACTTTAAATCGAAATAAGCTCAAAGTAAAACCGTTTTACTTTGAGTTTTGTCTTCATTGGCTATAATCTTTTTTATGAAATTACTATCAGCAAAAGACTTATCCCACACTTTTGAATATGAACTCTTTCATGATGTCGCACTCGATTTGCATGAGGGAGAGACCATCGCTATCATAGGTGTCAGCGGAAGTGGTAAATCAACACTGCTACATATCCTCTCTACTCTTTTACACGCGAAAACCGGAGAAGTGCTTTTACTTGGAGAGAACATTGCAACACTTAGTAAAAAAAGGCTTGCAAAAATAAAACGAAATGATCTTGGACTTGTTTTTCAATCCCATTATCTCTTTAAAGGTTTTAGTGCGTATGAAAACTTGGAAGTAGCTGCGATGCTCTCTAAGCAAACGATAGAAGATGAACTTCTCAAAAAACTTAATATTTATGAATGTATCAAGCAAAAGGTAACAGAACTCTCAGGTGGACAGCAACAACGCGTTTCCATAGCAAGAGTACTGACGAAAAAGCCACGTATCATTTTTGCAGATGAACCAACCGGTAACTTGGATAAGCTAACGGCAAATGAGGTGATGAGCCTGTTTTTTGAGTATGTCCAAGAGCATAATGCAGGGATGGTTCTTGTGACCCACGATGAGACACTGGCTCATATGTGTCATAAGGTTTACAGACTTCAAGATAAAAAACTTCACAGAGTGAAGTAGGAGTACGACAGTGTCATGGGTATCAATATTCAGCGATGGTTTGGTTGTTGGTTTTTTGCTGCTGTTTTTTAGATTTGCAGCACTTTTTTTAGCTGTACCAATTTTTTCCCATCAGAGCATACCTATGACGGTTAAAGCAGCGATGGCCTTTTTCTTTAGCGTTATCTTTTATGCCTCTATGCCACCGCTTCAAATTGAGATAAATTTTCCGACTGTTGTCTTGGCAATACTAAGCGAATTTATGTTTGGTCTCGCCATTGGGATCATTTTACAACTCGCGTTTAATGTCATTACATTTGCAGGTGGGCAGATCTCTTTTATGATGGGCTTTTCTATGGCAAGTGCTATAGACCCGCAGTCCGGTGTTTCGATGCCCATTATCTCCCAGTTTTTGTCTTTGATGGCACTTATGATACTCTTTAGTATCGATATGCACCATTGGATGTTACTTTTTATAGACGCATCACTCAAAAGTGTACCGCTTGGTGGATTTTTAATGCAGGAAAATTTATTTAACTATATTATTCATGCGACTTCAAATATGTTTATGGTGGGTTTTATGATCGCCTTTCCTATTATCTCTTTGTCATTGTTGGCGGATATTATATTTGGGATGCTTATGAAAACAATGCCACAGTTTAACTTGCTGGTTATTGGTTTTCCAATTAAGATAACGGTCGCATTTGTTGTGCTTATAGCGACATTGACTGCTACTATGTTGATTTTAAAAACTCAGATGCTCAATGCATTTAACTATTTAGAGATGTTTTTTTAGTTTTTTTTGATACAATAATGATAAAATAGCTTGAAAATTATGGCATCTATAGCTCTTAAAGGAATTTAAGTGAAAATATTACTAGTAAACGACAATCCTGTAGTAAATAAGTTAGTAACTCTGAGTGCACAAAAAACTTCTGATGATTTAGATATAGTGAACACTCTTGATGAGATAGAAGGGGGTACATATGATCTGCTTGTAGTAGATGATACTCTCTACAGTGAAGATGCCATGCAAGAGATAAACGAAAAAGTGACGTATACAAAATCTTTGTATATCTGCTCAAGAGATGCCGAAGATGTGGAAGGTTTTACGCGCTCTTTAAAAAAACCGTTTTTACCTACAGACCTAGTTGAACTCTTTGCTGCACTTTCCAAAGAGGTTGCATCAGTAGTGGAAGAAGCAGATGATTTGGATGATGAAGTATTTGTAGAAGATGATGATCTTGATGATATCTCTTTAGATGAAGAGATATCTTTAGAGAGTGAGAGCGAGGATGATATTTCACTTGAAGAGTTGAATGATGAAGAGGATACGCTTGATGAGCTGGAAGAACTGGAGAGTTTGGATGAGGAGCTGTCTTTGGACTCTTTAGATGAAGAACTTTCAGAAGATTCAGAGTTAGACCTCACGCTTGATGATGAGGATATCACTGAAGGTGTACTAGACCAAGAGGAGCTGCAAGAGGTTCAAGAGTTACTTGATGAGACATCTGAAAATACACTAGAAGAAGACTCATTGGATGAACTTGATGACTTGGATCTTGATGAGGAAATGGTGTTAGAAGAGTCTGGTGAAGCTGACCTTGAAGATGAAGAGCTCTCTTTGGAAGAGGAACTCGATCTTGGAGAAGAAGAGGCTGAACTTTTTGAAGAAGATGAATCGGTCTCGGAACTCGAAGCTGAACTGGATGATCTAGAAGCGGATGAGGAAGAATTGGATATTGATGAGCTTGATATGGAAGATGAAATTGATGAATCGCTCCTTGATGAGGAAGAGGTGCTTGAGGAACAAATACAAGATGCCGTTGAAAACCTGAGTGAAGAAGATCTTGAGAGTGAAGTTGATGAAGATATGCTTCTTGATATTGCAAATACAGAGCTGTCAGGTATTGATGCTTTGAGTAGCAAAGATATAAAAATAGCGCTTGGCGAAGAGGTCTTAGAAGAAGAAATCGAAGAGACTGAACAAGAAGAAGAGATCCCAAAAAATGATGAAGAGGAAAATATATCTGAAAAAACTTCTCAAGAGTATGCAGATGATAATGATGGCGTAGAGGCTCTCAAAAAACTTCTTACTGCACTCTCAAATGAAGATGTAGCAGCCTCTCTCAAGGGGATGAAAATAAATATAAATATAACATTAGGTGACAAATAGTGAATACAAAAAGCGGAGCAGTCTTAGTCCTCTCAGGACCAAGCGGAGCTGGGAAAAGCTCATTGATCAATAAGATTATCGATGATATCGGTGATTGCTACTTCTCGATCTCAACAACAACCCGTCCTATGAGACAGGGGGAGAAAGAGGGGGTTCATTACCACTTTGTCACTCACGAGGAGTTTGTAAAAGATATTGAAGAGGATCATTTTTTAGAGTATGCAACTGTTCACGGTAACTACTATGGAACTTCACTGAAACCGGTAAGAGATGCTCTTCATGATGGAAAACTTGTTTTATTTGATATCGATGTGCAGGGAAATGATGCCGTGAAAAACAGACTTGGTGATATAACTACTTCTGTATTTATTACAACACCGAGTCTTTCTGAACTCCAAAGAAGACTACAAAGCCGTTCTACAGACTCTCAAGAGGTAATCGAGAAGCGTATTAAGATGTCTAGAAAAGAGGTGCAAAGAATTTCGGAGTATGATTATCTTGTGATCAATGATAATCTCGATGAGGCAGCAGAGGTGTTAAGGCTTATTGCAAAAGCGGCTCGTATGAAAATTCCAAGCACAGATATCAATCAGTTTGTTCAAGAGTGGGAAGATATTTAAGAGTACTTATAAAAGTTATAACGATAAGAGTATTTACAGCAAAGTGTAGCTATACTACACAACTTAATTTTAACAAAGGATAGTAACTATGGGAATGCCTAGTGGAACAGAACTATTAATAATTTTTGGAATCATTGTCTTATTGTTTGGTGCAAAAAAGATACCGGACTTAGCCAAAGGGATAGGCAAGGGTATTAAAAACTTTAAAAGTGAAATGAAAGAGGATGATACTACAACAGCATCCACAGAAGCTCCTAAAAAAGTAGAGGGCAGTGAAGAGACTGCATCTACAACAGAAGCTCCAAAAAATACTACACAAGCATAAGCCTTGAAACAACGAGTATCGGCGTTATTGCGCGAAACACTTGGTCGTGAAGTTGTTTTAGAGAAGCCCCGTGATCGCTCTTTTGGTCACTTTGCAACACCCATAGCTTTTTCTTTGGCAAAAGAGTTGAAAAAATCACCCATGGTGATAGCCCAAGACTTAGCCTCCTCTTTTGAAGAGAGCGATATTTTCAGCAGTGTTGAATCTGTCAAAGGATATCTCAACTTTCGTTTAAGTGAAAGTTTCCTGAGTGAGTATGCTGCATGGGCACTTCAAAATACAACAGAATTTGCAAAAGGTGACAAAAACGGCAAAATCCTTTTAGAGTTTGTCAGTGCCAACCCTACAGGTCCTCTGCACATTGGGCATGCCCGCGGTGCGGTTTATGGAGATACCCTGCTTCGTTTGGGTCGCCATTTGGGTTATGATATGACAGCAGAGTACTATGTCAATGATGCGGGAAATCAGATCGATCTTTTAGGTCTTTCCATACAGCTTCACGGTCGTGAAAATTTGCTCGATGAGAGTGTAGAGTATCCAGAGAGTTACTATCGTGGAGAGTACCTCGATGCCTTGGCTCGTGATGCTATGGAGAAGTTTGGATTTGAGATCTTTCATGATGAATCACGCCGCCGTGAATTGGCTATGTGGGCAAAAGATGAAGTGATGAAGATCATAGTCAAAGACCTTGGTGATACCAACATTTTCTTTGATACCTTTGTTTATGAGTCAACTCTTTATGAGGACTGGGAAAGAGTGATGAGTAAAATGGGCGAGGGCGTTTATGAAAAAGATGCTAAAGTCTGGATCGCTTCTGAGAGTAAAGGTGATGAAAAAGACAGAGTTGTAGTGCGGGAAGATGGACGTCCTACATACCTCGCAGGTGACATAGTGTATCATAACCAAAAGTTTGAACGCGGATATGATCATTATATCAATATCTGGGGAGCAGATCATCATGGCTATATCCCACGCGTAAAAGCCGCTGTGGAATTTTTGGGATATGACAGTAAAAAGCTTGAAGTGCTTTTGTCGCAAATGGTGAGCCTGTTAAAAGATGGTGAGCCTTACAAAATGAGTAAGCGTGCCGGTAATGTCATACTGATGAGTGATATCGTTGAAGAGATAGGCTCAGATGCGCTTAGGTTTATTTTTGCTTCCAAGAAAAGCGATACCGCTTTAGAGTTTGATCTGGCAGAGTTTAAAAAGCAAGACAGTTCCAACCCTATTTTTTATATACAGTATGCTCATGCAAGAATTAAGACGATTCTCTCAAAAAGCTCTCTAAGTGAAGAGGATATCCTTTTGGCTCCATTAGAGGGGCTTGGTGAAAATGCAGATGTTTTACTTTTTGATGCACTGCTGTTACCTGAGGTTGTTGAAGATGCATTTAATTCACGTCAGGTTCAAAAACTCAGTGATTATTTAAAAGCACTTGCCGCCTTGTTGCATAAGTTTTATTATGACTGTCGAATTATAGGTACACCAAATGAAGCAAAATACTTAAAGCTGCTGATGGTTGTAGCGCTTTCACTCAAAACAGGGCTTGGACTTCTGGGTATAGAAGCTAAAGAGCATATGAGTAAAGAGGATGAGAGTTAATTCAATAGTTTTGAGTTCTTGAGCTGAGGGAAAAGTTTTTTAACCTCTTTTGCAGATGACCTTGGTATCTGTATGAGAAGCGGGCTTTTCTTTGCATCGAGCCACTTGGCAATATCTTGTATCTCTTGGAGTTTCATAGAGGTACAACCTGCTGTTGGTGCACCCTCTGATCTTTGTACATGTAAAAAGATACACGATCCTGCACCCTTTATACCTTGTTCATTATGCGCCACAACGATACCAAGTTCATACTGATGATCATCCCTGCTCATCTTCTCAAAACTTTGTGGTTTAATTTGTGGCATAGATATAATAGTGTTGTAGTATTTTGAATGTGTATCATCTACACAGATCATATCTTCGTTGTGTATATAGGGCATATTCAAGGATAAGTGTGGCTTATCACCAAAAACAGATGTAAGCCGGAAGATCCCTGCCGGTGCTTTTTTATCCCCTTCGTGTTTTTGAGGATCATAAGGCTTTTGAGTTAGCGTTACTTCTGAGAGTCCCCATCCTAAACCATTTTTGCCAAGGTTGACCTCGAAAGTACCACACATTTTCTTGTCATCCTCGTAACACTCCAGCAAGGCTTTGGAAGTATGAAAATCATCAGAAACAACCAATATGATTTGTTGTGAACAATACAAAAGAATTTGTAAACTTGTAAGGATTAAGAAAGTTTTTATCATAATGTATGGTACTATTACTATTATATGAAAAACATTAACAATTATGGAAAATGATATGAGTATTAAAATAAGAAAAGCTGTGGCTGAGGATGCTCCTTTTTTGGCTCAAATGATGCTGCAAAGTTCAAGGGCGGGTAAAAAGTATGGTATTTTCGATTTGCTCTTTGAGACAAAGGACGATGTGGCAGTTTTAAAATGTTTAGAATCCTTGGCTGTGATCGGTAAAAACCAGCACTGCCATTTCAGTAACTTTCTTATCGCTGAGATAGATACACAGAGTGTTGGCTGCTTATGTAGCTACGAACCAAGGATCGCCACAAGAGAAGCGTTTGTAGAAGCATTGAAAGAGGTTGGATGCTGCGAAAATACAGAAGAAAAACTTGAAGTGCTTGATCTGTGTGGCTTTGAGAAAAACAGTAGAATCCTGATGTTTGATTTTATGGAAGAGATAGAGGGTTTTATCGATGTGGGCGTTCTCAAAGCTCTTATGCAAAAAAGTCTTTTAAATGCTCGCTTAAAGGGTTATAGACTTGGGCAGACTGTAGTTGAAATAGGCTCTTTAGAGACTCTGTTGTATTATAAAAAGCTTGGATTTAAAGAAGTAGAGCAGAAAGAGTGTGAACTTTATAAAGAAAAGTTCGGCAGAACCGGTCTCGTATTACTTTCTATAGAGTTCTAGAGGTCTTCTCATAGAACTCTCAGCTCTTTCACTGCTCCCTTCATTGTTTGCTATATTTTTAGCGCTTTATTCAAAAAATGTTATTCTCTCACTTCTAATTGGTATTTTACTTGGAGTGTTTATACTTCATGATTTTTCCATTGTTGCATCGATGGAAGCTGTTTTTTCACTTTTTATCTCTTTGATTTCAGAGCCATGGATACTTAAAACGCTCGGTTTTGCTGTTCTTGTTGGTAGTGTTATGGCTCTCATCGAGCGATCAGGCGGTATAGGCGGTTTTGTCGAGTATGTCCAACATAGACACGCTCTGGTTACTTCTGAGCGTTCTGCACTGCTGCTGAGTTATATAATAGGGGTATTTATATTTATCGAGTCTTCTATTACTGCCCTTATTGCAGGAGCAGTTGGTAAGCCTCTTTGTGAAAGATATAAAGTTCCACGTGCCAAACTCGCATTTGTATGTGATTCTACTTCTGCACCCATAAGTTCACTCATTGTACTCAACGGATGGGGTGCTCTTTTACTAGGTCTTATCTCTACTGAGATTGGCAAGGGGATGATACAAGGGGATGCGGTAGAGATACTTATAGATGCGGTGATGTATAACTTTTATTCTATGAGTGCTTTGGTTGTTACTTTTATAGCGATCTATTTTAACATCAACATAGGGGCTATGAAAGCTGCAAGCTATACGCCCTCGCAAATGAGAGTTGATATCAAATATGCAACAAGCATGTACTATATGATCTTGCCCATAGTGTTTATGGTTGTAAGTGTTTTTGTATTTTTGTATATAACAGGGGATGGAAATATCTTAAAAGGGAGTGGTTCAAGTTCGATTTTTTATACTATGGTAGCAACACTGCTTTTTATGTTGCTCTATTATGTTGGAAGTAAAAATATGAGTTTTCGCACATGGAGTACAACAAGTTATAAGGGTGCTAAAAAACTCTTAAGCATAGCATGTATACTTTTACTGGCATTTGGTATTGGAAGTGTGACGAGTGAGCTTAAAACCGGACTGTATCTGGCCTCTTTGGCAAATGAGAGCCTGAGTATCTACCTCTTAGGTGGTGTTATTTTTGTACTCAGTGGCATTATTTCATTTTCCACGGGAACAAGTTGGGGTACTTTTAGTATTATGATACCCGTTGCCATCCCTATGGCTGTAGGTATGGACGCAAATATAGCTTTGTGCATAGGCGCGGTGATCTCGGGAGGTGTTTTTGGCGATCACTGCTCCCCAATCTCTGATACGACGATCATCTCCTCTTTGGCGGCTGATTGCGATGTTATAGAGCATGTACGCACCCAGCTTCCTTATGCTCTTATAAGTGGCATCATAGCACTGGCTTTTTTTCTACTGTTTAGTTACTTACTTTAGTTACCAAGAGCCGTGTTTATGGAGTATTTCATATCTTCATCAAGGTTTTCCATCCCGGTGAGCATCCATCGAAGGTAGCCTGCATCACTGCTTGCTACCTCTTGGAGTGTTTTGCCTTTATATTTTCCAAATCGAAATGTTTTGATCAAAATAGGGGTATTGGTTAGATCAACCATTTTTTCTACAGGATTTTCATCAGGAAACTTACTCGCAACAGCATCTTTGAGCTTACTCAAAAAGAGTTTTAAAACAAGAACATCACCGATCGCATCATGGGCTTTGACCTCAATACCAAGAGCATCGGCTTCTTTTTGTTCAGATTTGTATAGTCCCATTTTGTATCGGAAGTATTGGAGTCTGTGCGCCTCTTCATCTTCAAAAATATGCTTGGCGACTCTGAGAGTATCGATCACTTTCATTTGCGTGTTAAACCCCTCTTTCTCAAGCATACCAAGATCAAAAGGTGCATTATGGATGATCATGTAGTTTTGTGGTGTGTTGAGCTCAAGAAGCCTTTTATAAGCTGTAGTTTCCTTGCACGTGGGCTTACCCTCGATCATCTCTTCTGTAATACCATGAACTTCCATAGCTCCATAGCTAATAGGTGTGTCACACGAGCAAAACTCATTGTGCACTTCGATGGGTTGTGTGCCAAGTACAATGTATCCGAGTTGGATAACTCTGTCTTGTTCATTGGTGCCTGTTGTTTCTGTGTCTAAGATGATATATTTTTTTGCCATTGTCGTTTACTTTCTTAAAACTCTTTGATGAGTCTGTTTTTCTTGTGAGTGTAAATGTAGCCAAATTTTCCTTAGTATATCTATACTTGTGTGCTTTATATAGTTAAGTGTTGCTTAAAAAGGAATCGAGCATATACTCTTTTTCCACATGTAAGAACTCTTCATTGAGTTGAAGGTAGAGGATGTTTTGTGTAAGTTTGTATTTAAAAAATCTAATAAAACGATTATGGTAGGTCTTTGCATGAAATTCAAACTCTTTTATAAAGAGGGGTTCATTGAGGTCTTCTAAAATATCTTGAATTTTTTTGAGTGTATGGTTATGGTTGATATCAAGTTTAAGAAGTTTGGCAATAGTTTTTAGCTGTATTTCCATAGAGATTTCTTTACCATTGAGTATATAAGTGTTATAGATTGCATGAGCAAGTTTAAGTGCATCCTCACTAAAAGGTTCAGATAATAATTTTTGTTTTTCTATTGCATATAAATTCATAAATGTAATATAATCACTTTGAAATTAAAAGCCACTAAAACAGTGTGTAATTTGATGTTTATAAGCATTATTTTTTATGTGTGTTACATTTTGATAAAAAGGTATATTTGTGATTACTTCTGCTTTTGTCTATCTTTTGTGTATCGCTTTGATTGCAAGTTTTTTTACTCTAGTGCAAAAGCAGGTACAATTGAAAATATTTGAGTATCTCCCCGCCGTTGTGATGATATATGCTCTGAGTATGTTGCTCGCAGGTGTAGGTGTCTTCGCACAAAATGAAGAGATACAAGAGATATACTCCCTTACAAAATCAAACCTCTTGCCGGCTATGCTTTTTTTGATGCTCTTGCAAATAGACTTCAGCCATTTTTTGAAGTTGGGAAGATCTCTTCTTATCGCCTATGTAGCAGCGGTTTTGAGTATTGCGTTTGGTTTTGTTGTAGTGATGATGCTTTTAGATTTTTCAAAAGACGGTGCAGCTGCTTTTGGTGCATTGGCCGGAAGTTGGATGGGTGGAACAGCTAACATGGTTGCTGTGGGTTCTGCACTCAATGTTTCACAAGAGGCCTATGGCTATGCGCTGATTGTTGATAGTTTTAACTATACTTTATGGGTGATGTTCTTGCTTTTTACAGTTCCCTTTGCCAAATACTTCAATACATTTACCAAAGCAGATATGCTTCATACAAACTACAGTGATATAGGGTGTGCGTGTACTATAGGGCTCAAGTACTACTGGTTGCTTTTGTTCTTTGCTCTGCTTGCCTCCTTGGCTTCTCAGCTTCTTTCTGAGTATATAACAGTGTTGAATACAACAACGACAGTGGTGCTTACAGCAACACTTTTTGGTGTTTTAGGCTCCTTTACAAAACTCAAAACACTCAACGGCTCGAGCGAGATAGCTAGTACCATGCTGTATATACTGATAGCACTTATCGGCTCAAGAGCGGTTTTTGAAAGTTTTAGCGGTGTAGGCTTATACGTGCTTGCAGGGTTTTGTATACTGTTTGTGCATGCCTTTATTATGGTTGTCGTTGCGAAGATATTTAAGCTTGATCTTTTTAGTATTGCTGTTGCTTCCCTGTCAAATATCGGGGGTGTCGCATCAGCACCAATTTTGGCTGCAGCATACGACAAGTCTTTGGTAAGTGTGGGTGTATTGATGGCTATTATGGGGTATCTCATAGGAACTTTTGGTGGTTTGGCCGTTGGCAATATACTTATGGAGATGGCACAATGAAATTGACAAAGATAGTGTATGAAAGAAAACAGATACCCCTGAAAACTCCTTTCATCACGGCACTTAGAAGTGTTGAAAATGTGGAGTTTGTCAGGGTGTATCTTTATACGCAAGAGTTTGTCGGTATCGGGGAAGCTCCCGCAACCAAAGCGATTACCGGGGAAGATATTGAAAACATTATGCACTCTATTGCAGCGATACAGAGAACTCTTGAGGGTATGGAGGTACAAGAGGCACTTTTGTATGTTCAGAGTGCAGATATTGGAAGCAGTGCAAAAGCGGCTCTGGATATGGCACTGCTCATACTGCTTGCAAAACAAACGGGGCAAACACTTGCGGATTTTTTTGGTATAAAAGATTTTGCGCCGCTTTACACAGATGTCACCATAAGCTTCAACAAGACAGATACAATGCTTCAAGATGCGCGAACAGCCTTTGAAAAAAAGCAACACATACTCAAAGTAAAAGTTGCCGATGATATAGAACATGCAATCAAAACGATACGTACGATAGCCTTGGATCTTCATGGGGCAGAGATCCTTGTTGATGCAAATCAGGCATGGTCGCTGGAGGATACACTCTATTTTATTGATGAGACAAAAGATATCAAGCTTGCACTTATTGAACAACCTGTTGATGCCAAAGATACAGACTCACTCAAGAGTATAACAGAGTATTGTGATATTGCCATCCTTGCAGATGAAGCTGTTTTTACACTTGAAGATGCAAAGAAGATCATAGAGTCTCAAAGTGCCGATATGATCAATATCAAACTGATGAAGTGCGGAGGTGTGACGCCGGCTATAGAGATTTTAAAATACGCAAGAGATAAAGGCGTGATGTGTATGCTAGGCTCAATGTTAGAGGGCCCACACTCTATAAATATAGCGCTGTATCTGGCAATGGCATTTAGAGATGTCGTAAAGTTTGTTGATCTTGACAGCCCTTTACTCTATAAAGAGTTGCCAAGTGAATTGGATTTTATGTATGAGGGGTGCAAAATCTCACTTAAAAAGTAAAACTTTGCTTTTTAAACAGATGAAACTCGGTTGCTATTGTTTCATTTTCGAGATTGAGCTTTTTCACAGCTTTTGGATTTACCAGATACCAGCCAAGAACAACATCGACACGATCTCCTTTTTGAAGTTTAAAATCATACTTGATACTTCTTTTTTCATTCGCTTGGATCATAGTGTCTTTTATGGTGGTGTCTGCCGTCCAAGGCATTGCAGGTTTACCATCTTTACCGATCACCCTTACAAACACCTGATTTTCAAGCGGTGTTGTTTTAGCACCTCTTGTAACACTGACTTTAAGAACAGCGACACGAAGAGGATGGAGTAAAAGTGCATGAGATGTACGGTTGTCGATATTGACATAAAAATGTTCAATATTTCTTAAAATAGACAGATCAACATACTGTGTTAACATATCGGAGTGGAAGTGACTTCCGGAAAAACCGTGAAAGGCGTGAGTTTTAGTGTTTGAAAGGTTGGAAACACTCCCTTTTATCTGTGGCATATGACAACTTACACAGTTTGCTTGATCCATTTGGTTGTCTATATTTGTTGAACATACATTCAGACCGAATTTGTTTTGTTTGTGAGAGTGGCAGCCTATACATACGTTGCCGTTTTTAAAGATCTCATTGCCATCAGAAGCAATACTGTGAAATGGAGATTCAAGACTCTCTTTACGTGTGCCAAAATATGTTTTGGGGGTGTTTGTTATCATATTGGTATTGGTCTTTTTATGAAGCTCTATACTTTTTATCCGGTGGCAGTATGCGCAACTAATCCCCTCGGTGTGCGTTACATTCTTGCTCTCTGGAAGCGCTTTTTGACCTTTTGTAAGCATCTTGTCAAGGTTGTTGGCAGCAGGTGTGTGGCACTTGCCGCAACTGTATCGTTGAAGTTTTTTGTTATGTGGGTGTTTTTGCCATACAGCGTTATGGATAGGGTCTTTTTGGGGAATAGAGTTTGCATGCATAGAGGTGTAAAATTCATCATAGATAGTTGTATGACATACTTTGCACTCCTCATTTTTTGCATAGGTATGAACCTTGTCGTTTGCTAAGAGTGCAGTGATAAAAAGTAAAAGTAAGTATATCTTCTTCATCTATATTCCTTGATTTTAAATATATTCTGAAATTATAACTAAGATAACTTACAATTATTTTAGTTGATGAGCTCTTTCTCCTGTTTGGCAATATATCTCAGCCAGATATATCCAAAACCACCTGCAAAAAGTGATGCAGCCAAAATACCGACCTTTGCTTGAAATATCATTTCAGCATTTCCTACAAATGCCAACTCTGCAACAAATATGGACATGGTAAAACCGATACCGCCTAAAAATGCAACACCAAAGATCTGGCTCATGTTGCTGCCTTCTGGAAGTCTGGCAATACCAAGTTTAATAGCAAGCCATGCAACACCTGCAATCCCCAGTACTTTACCGATGATCAACCCTGCGATGATCCCCAAAGAAACAGGTTCTATTATCGTTTCACCTATGGAGGAAAAGTCGATCGATATGCCGGCATTGGCAAGGGCAAAGAGTGGGATCACTATCAAACTCACAGGAAGATGCAAAGAGTGTTCAAGCTTGGAAGCGGGAGAACTTACCGAGTCGATTCTGTCTTTTATGTTTTGCAAAATTGCTTTTTGTCTCTCATGCATTGTATGGTCAGTAGCGATGGGGTAGTTGTCATACTCTTGGAGCAAATTTTGCGTATGTTGTGTGAACTCTACAGGGGCAAACTTTGGTTTTGAGGGAATAGCCATGGCTGCAATAACACCTGCTATCGTTGCATGTACACCCGATTCAAGCATAAAAACCCACATCACTACCCCCATTATGAAGTATGGAAGTGTCGCATGGATACCAAAACGATTAAAAGCAATCATCACTAAAAAAGAAACAAATGCAAAGGCAAGTGGCTGCATGGCGATCTGCTCAGTATAAAAAAGTGCGATCACAACAACTGCACCAAGATCATCAACAATGGCAAGTGCAACCAAAAAGGTTACTAGAGGTGCCGATACCCGATTACCCAAAAGTACCAAGGCACTAATGGCAAAAGCGATATCAGTGGCCATGGGGATACCCCAACCGTTTGCCCCTTCTCCTCCGCTGTTAATAAAGAGGTAGATAAGTGCCGGCATAATCATACCGCCAATCGCCGCTAAAATAGGGAGTATTGCTACTTTAATATTGGAGAGTTCCCCAACTAAGATCTCCCTTTTGATCTCAAGTCCCACGATAAAGAAAAAGATCGCCATAAGACCGTCGTTGATCCAGTGGTGGATACTTTGAGAGAGTTCAAAAGAACCAAAGCCGACTTTTGCATAGGTATGAAAAAAGTGTGAGTAGGCATCTGCAAGAGGAGAGTTTGCAAGTATCAGGGCTATGACAGTTGTCATCATCAGTATAAGACCGGTTGTGGTCTGCGCATGTAAAAAGTGTTCAAACGGAGTAGCAATTTTGTTAAATGCCTTCTCCCAAGGTGCGTGTAGTTTCATTGAGTGTTTTCCTTAAAACATATTTTTTGTACTGGTTGAGATCTCAGACATTTTATTTGCTGCATCCACATGACCGTTTCTTCTGGCTTTTGACCACCATTTTATTGCTTTGTCTATATCCTGTGCAACGCCATCCCCATCATGATACATCATACCAAGATAGTACTGAGCTTCTGCATTGTTGTGAAATAATGCCGCATCATAAAGTGCATCAAAAGCTTCTTTAAACTTTTTTTCATTATATAACCTGTAACCATCTTCTGTGGTATGTGACATAATATTTCCTTAAAATAATTGCTAGATTATAACTAAGAAGTGCAAACTTAAAAAAAATGAGTATAATTTACGTATGAATTTAGAAGAATTTAAAAACAAAACAATCCTCCTTTTTGGAAAAAGTCGTGCCTTTGAGGCTGAAGAGTTTCATGATCAACTTGCCCTGCATAACATTACGCTTGCTCAAGAGTACAGTGATGAGGTTGCAGCAGTTGTTGAGGGTAGGATGATGAGCCCTTATGAGCAAAACAGAAGTGATGAGCTGTATGAGCAAAAGGGTGTGCACACTTTGAGTATAGATGTTTTAGAAAAAGCACTTGCCAAAGAGATAGATGCAGATACTCTTTTAATGAG
>JALUKO010000061.1 GCA_027056525.1 Helicobacteraceae bacterium
AAGTGTATAAGAAAGTGTATATAAATTATTTAATACCCTTCAAAATACCGCTACAATGGGAGTTAAAAATTAAAATCCACATTGATATAGACTGTTTTTTTGTCTCATGTGCGAGGATCCAAGATCCTTCTCTTGAGTATAAGCCCGTTGCCATTGGGGGACGAAGCGACACAAAGATCTTCAATACTGAGGCGAAGAACCAAACCGTAAACCTGCAAAACAGCGGTTCTTTTGTTCCCACTTTTTACAAAGCCTATGAGCCAAAAGATGATGACCTCGATGCCTTCAAAGATGCAGACGGTAGAGTTCGCGGCATACTCACAACATCATCTTATGAGGCTCGGGCATATGGCATAAAAACCGCTATGAGCATCAAAGAAGCCCTGACGCTTTGCCCCCAGCTCATCATAAAAGCACCAAATATGTCTATGTATCAGAAGTTATCCCATGAACTCCATGAGTTCTTATCATCAAAGATACCCCTTATTGAGCAAGCCAGTATCGATGAGTTTTACGGTGATCTCAGTGGTTGGGTCAAAGATGAAGATGTGGAGCACTTCATCGACAATCTACGCCACGAGATCAAACATGCCACACAACTTCCCGTCTCCATAGGTGCAGCTCATACACGCTACATTGCCAAGCTTGCAACTTCTGAAGCAAAACCTTTTGGGTGCAAAACGATCTTTGGGCATCAGTTTGACTCTTTTGTGAACCCTATAGCCGTAGAGAAGTTCGCAGGTATCGGACGCAGTATGCAGGCAAAACTGCACTCTGCCCAGATTCACACACTCGGAGAGCTCAGAGCAAGGCGGGGAACACTTGAGTCATGGGGACCCTATGCCAAAGAGCTGTATAAACGCGTAAGTGGTCTATCTGACACTCCCATACAAACAAAACACAAACGCAAATCCATAGGGATTTCACGCACATTCGACCCGATCTACAAAAGGGAAGAACTCAGAAGAAGAGTGCACGTTTTAGCAAGACACTTAAGTTTTGCCATCTTGAAACTGCAGGTGATACCCACAGTATATCATCTCAGCATATCGTATGAGATGAAGCAAAAATCTCATAAAAACATCTCTTTGTGCGAGGTGTTTACAGAAAAAAAGTTTGACTCTCTGTGTCTTCGCCTTTTCAATGAAGCCGACATACACAAACGCCTATGTGTCATACGCCTGAGTATCAGCTGCTCAAGTTTTACACGTGACTCAAAAAAAGAGCTCTCCCTGATCGGCTTTGAAGAGGAGCAAAAGATGAAACAACTCACCGAGTCCTCACAAAAACTTCGAGAAAAATATGGCATAGATACATTGAAATGGGGAAGTGAATTATGATAGAATTATCTTCAAATAAGAGGTGCTATGCGATACATCAATCTACTCGATCAGTTCAGGTCTTTTTACTTTAGAAACTATCCCGATGATATGGAGATCCAAATAGAATACTTTGCAGTATTTGGCGGTCTTGGTTGGGAAGTTGATACCACTTTGGCTATGGACTCCCTTATAGAGGAGCTTATTCTTAAAAATTTTGATGCCATTGATCGCAAGATGGAAGAGTTCACACTCTCACGCCCTGACAACAAAAGACTACTCATTGCCCTTGCAACGGGAGACAGACGCATATTTTCCGCCTTTAACAAAGCAGGTCTGAACAACGGTAACGGCGGTGCGGCACTCAATTTTTTACAGCAAAAAGGTGTGATCCAGATAGAGTACTCAAGAGAGGCTCTTCCGGATAAGAGCAAGTATAAGCTCAAAAGGGAAGAGTCCAGACACAGAATCTCCGACAAAGTACTCTTTACACAACCTTTTGTCCGCTTCTGGTTTTACTTTATAGCCCCTTACATCAAAGATATCAAGCAAAACAACTACACAAATCTGCTCAAAAATTTTCATGAACAACAAAACAACTACACAAGCTTGGTCTTTGAAGAGCTCTCAGAGATCTTACTCAACTACAACCTGAGAGATGCGCACATACTGACTTCTGGAAGTTACTGGGATGCAAAAGTTGAGATCGATATCCTGACCGTAACTAAAAATGACAAAGTCTATGTATCTGAGTGCAAATGGAAAAACCACAAAGTAACAAAAAACGAACTGCATAAGCTTGTGGAAAAGTGTGAGCGTTTAGATATTGTACCGACTCAGCTCATACTTTTTTCAAAAAGAGGCTTCTCAAAAGAACTTCTGAGTATGCAAGGCAAAGAGCTTGCCCTTTACAGCTGTGAAGATTTCAAAGCACTTCTTAAAAGCAGTTCCAAAAACGAACTTCTTGAGGACTTTACCCTCAGCTGACCACTTTGAGTGCCGTGTATGCTTCTTGAAGCAGTTGAAACTTTTGCGTATAGTGTTTGACCATATGGGGATCTTCATGAAAGATCTTATCCGGATGGTACACCTTTGTAAGTTTTTTGTAGCTCTTTTTCAAAGCATCCTGAGAAGCACCCACCGGACACTCCAAAATAGTATAAAACTGTACTTTTTCATCCACCTCTTCATCTTTGCACAGATCACCAAAACTAAAACTTGCAAAATCGGAGTAGAGTTTGCTCATAAAATGGTTGTCGTAGGTGTATTTGATATCATAGTGCAAAATATGGCGTTTGTTCAAAGCGCGTTCGAGTCTTGCTTTTGCTTTGTAGTCAGAGACATCAACAACCAAAGAGCAGTCTGTTCCCCGCTCCACATATACCTCCAGCTGTGAACGCAAATAACTCAGTACCCATGAGTTTGGAGCATCAAGAGAGATCAAGACCGTATCTTTATCGTATGCATAAAGGTTCACCGTCACCACTTCAGGCTCTTCAAGCTTGTCAAGCTCTATCTTTATGGGTTGTGTCCCATACTTAAGCATGGAGCGGAGAAAAAATTTATGGGAAAAGTCATGCTGTTTTGCATGAAATGCACTCAGCTGACGTAAAAACTCTTCTCTTACCTCTTTGAGTGTTTCATTTCTAAATACAAGCACCGCTTTTGGTAAAAAAAGCATACCTCTTGAGTGATGGTTGAGAAAATTTCTCATCCATTCAGTATTTAACGTCTCAAATCCTGTCGTGATAAGAATAAGATTATTGCGTAAGACAATCTCCATAGATCCTACCTTTTTGGATAGTTTTGTACACTTTAAGCATTTTTAGTTCCACTTTTATTAAATAACAAATATCAGCAACCTTTAATCTTTTGAGGCATATAATCACATTATTATTACATTTTGGAGCTATAATGGGTAAGCTGTATTTTTTTATTTTTAGTCTCATTTTTCTCTTTGGGTGTTCTCAAGATACTACAAAAACTTTGCAAGAAGACACAACTTCAGCACAATACTTAAGTATATCAAAAGCCCCGATCAACACCGAACCCATCTCCATCGCTCAAAATATCACTTTGGAATTTTCAAAAGAGTTGAACCAAAACACCATCAACAGTTCAAGTGTATATCTTCTTGAAAACAAAGCGGATGAAAATGTAACTATAGACACCGACTTACAAATCAACACAAACAGGGTTACACTTTCACCTCTGAGATATCTTAATGTTTTAAGTAACTATACTCTTGTTGTCACCACCGAGGTAAAAGATAGTGAGGGGAGAGCTCTTAGCAGGGACTACCGATTTAGGTTTAGTACCTCCAATGAGCTTTATGACCCTTTTCCCCTTGGCTTTCGTAACCTAAAACCACAAAACCACAGCACAAGTGCGTTGGTACAAACAGATATAGTTCTCGACTTTAACAAAACCATAACACTTCCAAAAGAGCTGCTCAATACCCCAAATGCCATTTTAGAAGTAAGAGATGCCAATGCTACTGAGATCAACGGGACACTCGAGATCTTCAACTCACTTCTTAGATTTACACCATCACAGCCTTTGGCATATGACTCCAACATCACCGTAACGCTCAATGCAAATATATCAGATATGTATGGCCACCCTTATGAAGGACTATCTACATGGTGGTTTCAAACAAAAGCACAAAACGAATCTCCTGAGATCAATACAGGATTTGCACCGCTTGAGAGTACCGATATCAACAAAACATCTGTACTCATTCAAACTATTTATGACACCAACACCTCATCAAAAATTGCAGTGGCAACAACAAGCTCTCTTGAGATCTATCTAGTAAACTATCCGGAGATACTTACAAAACCAAACTTAGAGTATCTTCACAGCTATAACCTTGCAAATATTACAGCTATGCTCCGTACAGATGATTCACATCTGCTAGTAGCCACCGCCGATAGCGGCATCTACTCTTTACAGGTTGATCCCTCAAGCATTTCAGAAGTTTCACATATCGATGCCGCCGAAACCATTTACAGCATAGCCCTTGGTTATGACAACAACAATACTCTCAACACTATTTATGCAGTTGGACCAAATTACGGGCTTAGGGCTTTTGAGTATAACCCTTCAGATGCTACATTAACGCTTAAGAAATCTGTCGATACCAATAACTCTGCATATTTGGATGTCATGGAAGTACAAGCGTATGATCCGACAAATGCAGCTCAGGTACGTAAAGTGTATCTTGCCGACTACAACGGTGGGGTAGATATCTTTGATGAGAACCTCAGTAAAATATCAAGAGTAGAGATAAACGGCTCTGTAAAAAAACTGGCTCTGTATGAGGACTATAACGGACCTATGGGGCTCTTTGCCATCTCCTCAAGCGGTCATGTACAGGCTTTTGGTTTTGATGGTTCACTCTTTGAGTACGTCAGGCTTGACCTTCCAGGAACTCCGAGTAACATAAGATCTTTGCTAAATCCTCAAACATACTCATCACAACTCTACTACTCCTCTTTAAACAAAGGGCTTCTCATAGCAAACGGTGATTATGCCAGTGATATCATAAACACCGGTGGAAGCGTTGTGGCAAGTGAAGTTGTTCAAGGTTTCTCCCCTCCAAAAGCTTTCCTTGTGACACTCAATCAAAACGGTTCATTGAAGCTTTACAATGCTGTAAAAGACACTCAAAGTCCAAGTCTTTCGACAATCCCACAAAATCAGGGAACCGTGCAGGCAACGGGAGGTAACTTTACACTTGAATTTTATGATGATTATCTAGATCTCTCAAGCATAAGCAAAGATAAGATAAAGTTTACCCAAACCAATGCTCAAGCGGTGGATTTTAACCTCTCTATCACTCCGACAGAGTTCAGCTGCATCATTGAGCTGTTGCCGACAAATACATTGTCCTATGGCAATTATACCGTTACCATTGATAGCAATATTAGTGATATGTTGGGTCATAAACTTAACAATGCAGATAATAATATCACCGTGAATTTCACTGTGATACCATAAGAAGGTGAAAAGATGAAAATATTTCTATTTTTACTTGCATTGCATACTTTGGTATTTGCAAGTTATGAGCAAGTAAGCGAGTTTTATAAAAATGCCCAATACGATCAGGCCATAGAGGAGGCAAAAGCATCCACTTCCGAGTATGCAAACCCCCAACTGCATCTGCTTTGGGCAAAAAGTGCCCTCTCACTTGGTCATCTCAATGAGGCCATAGCTGCATATGAGCGTGTAGTTATTTTAGATGAGCACAATACTGATGCCAAAATCGAACTCTTAAAACTTTATACACAAACTTCCAAAGATGAACTTGCCAAAATTCTTTATGATGAGCTCTTAAGCACAGCACTAACTTCTGAGGAGAAAAACATTGTTCAGTCTATTTACAAAAAAAGTTTGAGCTCGGTAGATTTCAGGGGATCTTTAGCTCTTGGATATGATACAAATATCAATGTCAGTCCCAAAAACAGCGTTATAGATGATTATCTTGGAAGTACCGGAAATTCAGCAGAACAAAGCAGTCTCTTTAGCCGTCTCAACGCTAATGTAACATACACTAATGAGTTAGAAGATGAGGGAGGATGGTATCTCAAAAGTGATCTGAATCTTTATGCGCAAAATAACTTTGATGCCCATTTTTATGATCTTTACATCGGCTCTTTAGGTGTCGGTGCCGGCTACTCTGCAGGCAACTACAATCTTTATATCCCTTTAGGTTATACAAGACTATACTACCTGCAAAAAGATTTCCTGGAAGAGATTTCACTTAAACCCAAAGTCAGTATGATGCTCTTTGAGAAGCTTATCCTCAATCTCAGTGCAAGTTACAAAAAAAGAAACTATGTGCACTCTGAGGACAGCTACAGAGATGACAGCTCCCTTGGCGGAGGTGTGGGCTTTGTATATCTCTTCTCAAAGAACTATATATACTTCAACACGGCGTATGAGAGCTATAAAGCCGATGCTTCTGCTACACTCTCTTTTTTGGACAAAGATATTATAACGCTTGATCTTATTTTTCACTTTAGACTTACCTCGGCACTAAAGACAAAGCTCTCATACAGATACAGAGATGCTCAATACTCCGACTATGCGATCACAAGTGCTACGACGCTTTCAAGTTCAAAAAGAGAGGATACCCACAACAAAGCAGGTATCTCTTTTCTTTATGAACTCTCAAAGAACTATGAGATCTATCTTAGTAATGAATACATAAAAAACGATTCTAACTCCGTGTTAGCACAATACTCAAAGAATATCACCCTCTTGGGTATAGATCTCAAATATTAAGGAAGTACAATGATTAAAATAATTTTAGCATTATTCATAAGTGTATCTGCCTGGGCAGGTATAGGAAACATCATGGCATTAAAAGGGGAAGCTACCATAGAGCGTGCATCAAAAAGCATACACGCTACAAGCGGCGCTGAACTGCTCGAAGGGGATACTATCTTAACCAAGGCAAAAACACGCCTTCAAGTGATGCTTACAGACGGTACGGTCGTAACGATAGGGCCAAACTCCTCTTTTAGTTTTGATGAGTTCAGTTTTGATGGAACCAAAAATTCAAAACTGAGTATGAGGGCTGAACGTGGTTTTTTCCGTTCTGTTACGGGCAAGCTCGGAAAGATTGCACCTGAACGCTTTAAAGTAAAAACAGCATCTGCCACCATCGGTATAAGAGGTACAGACTTTTCAGCAGAGATATCTCAAGACAAAGAGATCATTACATGTTACAGCGGAGCTATTTTTGTAGATTTTAAAGGGGAGTTCAGCGAAGTTAATGCAGGCAGCATGATAGAACTTTCCCCACAAGGGATGGGGCTTAAGCATAGCTTTAGCAAAAACACTCCCATAAAAAGATCTATGCGAGCTTTTCAGCAAGAAGAACAAAAACAAGAGGGTAAGATCTCAGAAAGTGAACTCGGGGAGATAACACAACAGGCACAACCTCAGGACAATGAAGAACAATATAACCAAAAGCCAGAAACTAATGATCCTACGGTAGATGAGCCTTTTTATATCACACCGATAACAGAAGATAGACCACAACAATACTAACAGTATGAAAAACTTTTTTTTTAAAGTTGCTGTTGCGGTAGTTTTAGCTCTTGCTTTGAGTACTGCTTATCTTGTAACACCGCAGGCTTTCTTCTCACTTGACAACAGACTCAGGGATTTCATGTTCGTTATGAGAGGAGAACTTCCAAAAAATGATAAAGTTGTCATAGTCGATATCGATGAAAAATCTCTACAACAGTATGGTCAATGGCCATGGTCAAGAGACCTCATAGCCAAGCTTCTTTACAAACTTACCGATGCAAAAGCCGGCATAATAGGTCTTGACATGGTGTTTGCAGAGGCAGACAGAACCTCCCCACATCTTTTTGCAAAAAAATTTCCACAACTCACAGATAAACTTGAGAATTATGATGAGATCTTGGCAAGTTGCTTTATGCAGACCCCTGTTGTTGGTGGGTATATTTTTACTTTTGATAAAAGCACACAGAAAAAAACTCCCCTCATACCTGCTGTTTTCATACAAAAAGGTGTTGGCAAAAACACTCCTGTTTTACAACCAAAAGGGGTTATTCTCAATATAGATATTTTACAAGATGCTCTTTACTCCAGTGGGTTTTTCAACAATACACCGGATAACAGTGGCATGATAAGAAATATTCCTCTTGTTATGAAATATGATGGTGTCATATACCCCTCTTTAGCCCTTGAGATGCTTCGCATATATACCAACACCTCCAAAGTTGAGATTCTCGGCGATGCGTCCGGTGTTGAAAATATAAAACTCAACGACATAACAATACCCACGGACAATGTAGGGCGTCTGGTCGTAAACTTTCGGGGAGCTTCTAAACATTTTACATATATCAGTGCAGCTGATATTTTAAATGAAAAATTTGATCCACAGAAAATCAAAAACAAATTTGTTCTCGTTGGTACAAGTGCTATTGGGCTTTTTGATCTTAGAAGTATTCCCCTTGACAATGTTATCGCCGGAGTAGAGGTGCATGCCAATGCCATCGACAATATCCTCAGTGGAGATTTTCTACATAAACCACCACAAATAGTACTCTACGACCTTACCATTATCTGGGGCATTGTCTTTTTCTTTTTGCTTCTCTTCTCGTTTGTAAGCTCTTGGGCTATTTTGCCTGTTGCCCTTGTTTCGCTCTACGTGCTTGCACAGATATTTTTTATGCTTTTGTTTGATTTTGGACTGGTTTTAAATCTTCTATTTCCTTTATTGGCATTTTCTTTGACATTGCTTTTGTCTGTAGGTTATGACTATATAACAACAGCAAAACAAAAAGATCAGGTCAAAAAAATGCTTGGAAAAAAGGTATCCCCTGCGGTTATGGAGTACCTTCTGGAGCATTCTGATGAAGACCTTGTGATCTCTAGTAACAAAGAGGTGAGTATATTTTTTAGTGATATACGATCCTTTACCTCTATCTCTGAGAAGCTTGGCTCACCCGATCAAGTGATCCACCTGCTCAACGAATATATGACACCTATGGTTGAAAATATCGTTGCACACAAAGGAACTATTGACAAGTTCATCGGTGATGCTATTATGGCATACTGGAACGCTCCGGTGGAGGTTAAAAACCATGCCGATGAAGCAGTAAAAAGTGCGATAGAACAGATACAGCTCCTTCAAAACATACACCCTGCCATTCGTAAGCACTATGGTGTTGAGATCGCAATAGGGATAGGGATACATACAGGAACAGTCACTGCCGGTGATATGGGAAGTTTTGGTCGAAGCGATTACACGATCATAGGGGACAATGTAAACCTTGCATCACGGATCGAGGGGCTCACAAAACATTATGAAGCACAGATCCTTATCTCAGAAGCCACCCACTCCAAACTTCAAGATAGCTACCCTACAAGACCAATCGATCTTGTGGAGGTAAAAGGGAAACAAAAGGCTGTCGAGATCTTTGAGGTACTTTGCCCAAACAACACGCTCAATACAGAGGAAATCCAACGCTATAAAGAAGCTACATCATTATTTAGAGATGCTCAAATTAAAGAAGCTTATGCGATATACAGTGAACTGCAACAAAAAAATCCATCAAAACTTTATCAAATATATATGCAAAGATGTCAAGAGTATCTGAGAGATCCAAGTAAACCTTTTAGTGCAGTAACAAAAATGCAAACAAAATAACACTAAGCTTTACACAACGAACTGTAGCACTCTGCCCTTCTATCTTTTAGAAGTCCCCAGTATTCCCTTTGTTTTGCATTCTCTTGCAGGTCAAATTCTGCATAGATCACCTGCTCTTTATCTCTAGACGCTTCTGCAATTTTTGCACCTGTATAGTCTGTTATGAAAGAGGAGCCGTAGAAGTTCAGCGTGCAGCTTGCTCCCACCTCTTCGCCGTAGCGGTTTGCAACAACAACAGGTACGGTGTTTGCAGCGGCATGTCCCATCTGCACCCTTTGCCAATGCGCACACGAATCAATACCGATCTCCGGCTCACTGCCAATAGCCGTAGGGTAAAAAATGATCTCAGCTCCCATAAGGGTTAATGCTCTTGCGGTTTCACAAAACCATTGATCCCAGCATATACCGACCCCTATTTTTCCAAAACGGGTCGCATACACTTTAAAACCGGTATCGCCGGGTTTGAAGTAAAACTTCTCCTCATAGCCCGCTCCATCAGGAATATGTGTTTTACGGTAATTATCCATAACAGAGCCATCGGCATCAATCACAACAAGGGAGTTAAAATAATCATCGTCACTTTTTTCAAAATAACTTACCAATACAACGACACCCAACTCTTGTGCAAGTTTTGAGAAGTGTTGTATAAGTGAATTATTTTCCCGTGGAGAAGCCCATGCAAAATATTTTTCATCCATATCTTTGCAAAAATAGAGCCCCTCAAACAGCTCCGGTAAAAGTATGATCTGCGCACCACTTAAAGCTGCCTCTCTTAGAAGCTTCTGAGCTTTTAAGATATTGGCATCTTTACTCTCTTGCATACTCATCTGAATTGCAGCTACTTTTACCATAAAGATCTAACCTCTGCCTGTTACTTCTAAAAGGTGATAACCAAACTGTGTTTTGATAGGTCCATAAAGAACACCTACATCACCGTTAAATACCGCCTGATCAAACTCAGGTACCATCTGACCGGGTCCAAACTGCCCCAAATCACCACCTTTTGCACCTGAGGGACACTGTGAATATGACTGTGCCACACTCTCAAAAGAGGCTCCGTTTTCGATCTCTGCCTTGAGTGTATTGCACTCATCTTCACTGCTTACAAGTATATGTCTTGCTGTTGCCCATGCCATCATTTTTTCCTTTTGTTTTATGTTTCGTAATTTTACTCTATTTTTGATTACTTTGAAAATCATTAACACAAATAATTAATATTTATTTGCATAATAAATAGAATATCGATAATGTATCATTCATAAATTTAATTTTCGGAGATAAAAATGAAAAAAATTATAGTAGGTCTTTTAACTGCCTTGGTATTTTTGGGATGTTCTTCAGACAAACCTCAAACAGATGTTGAACCACAACTTGTAGTTGAGAAAAGTTTAAGTGATCTTAAACTTAACGATCAATTTGGCAAAGAACAAACGCTGGATGCAGATACAAAAACAGTGATCTTCGCATTTTCAAAAGATGTGGGTCATACATGTAACGATTTTTTTGCAAGCAAGAACGAATCGTATTTAAAAGATCACAAGGCGGTTTTTGTTGCTGATGTAAGCGGTGCACCTTCTCTTATCAGAAGTATGTTCATCCTTCCGGGACTTAAAGACTTTAAACATACTATCTTGGTTATTGACGATGCTGAAACTTCTGCGAAGTATAAACCTGCACATAACAGTGAAAAGATTGTTGTTGTAGATCTTGATAACAAAAAGATCACGGATATCAAGTTTCTTAACTCTCCTGAAGAGTTAGATGAGAAACTCCAAAAAAACTAAAACCGCTACAGTTCCAAAAGAACCGTATCTCTTCTTGTCGCTTCAAATTTGCGGCAAGCTGACTCAAAAGCACCACCTTCTCCTATAAGAATACACTTATGTTTCGCCCTTGTTATCGCTGTATAGATCAGTTTTGTATTGTGCATGATAAAATGGGTAAAACTCATAGGTATCACCACTATATCGTACTCCATCCCCTGTACTTTATGAATCGTAAGCGCATAAGAGAGCATAAGATGTGACTTCAACTCCTCATACTCATATACCACGACCACATCTTCATTGGGATAAAAAACAAAAACCTGCTCCTCCTCTTCATCTATCTTAAAGAGCAACCCGCTCATACCGTTAAATATGCGTCTTTGTGCAGCATCTTCTCCCATTTTAAAACCATCACCGCTCCATGAGGTCATATTTTCATTTTTGGTATGAACCACTTTATCCATCAAACGAAACTCTACAGCACCCTTTTTGACACTTTTTTTCGGGTTGGGATTAAAATACTCCTGCAAAACACTGTTAAGGTTATGGGAGCCGAGTATCCCCCCTTTCATAGGAGTGATCACCTGAAAATAGTTCAAGTACTCTTTAATCTCTTTATTTTTGAGTCTGTATCTTGCCTTCTCAATCGAATCAAGTACCTTATGTACGATTTGAGCAACGATCGCCTGAGAGTTTTGCTCACGAACCTCACTCAGTTCACTCTGCGTCATAGTTTGTTTTAAGGCATAATAATTTGGTATGCTCACATCCATAAACTCAAAATCTTCATACTTTTTTCTATACTCGGGAACAACACCTTTTCGTATCTCATTGGCTATGAGAGTAATCGCCTGATCTTCACTCTGACGGTAGATCTTTGTAAGCTTTACTATGGGTGCCAACTCACGACTCAGTGCATCACTCAGTACATTGCCCGCACCTATGGGGGGAAGCTGTGCATCATCACCCACTATGATAACCACCGCTTTTTTATCCACCTTTGCCATGAGCCGTGCAAAGAGGCTTGAGTTTATCATAGAAGCTTCATCTATCAGTACTACCGAGTAGGGAAAAGTATCACGCTCTTCATGCTTGACAAGCAAGGACTGTATGGTCGCACTCTCAAAACCTGTCGTATCTGCTATACGTTGTGAAGCAATACCGCTGAGGGCACAGGTGATGATCTCTTTTTCCTCGTAGCGCGTGTTTAAAAGTCTGAGAATCGTTTTAGAGGTCGTACTTTTCCCTGTTCCCGCATATCCCACCAAAAAGAGTATGCTTGCGCCATTGTTGATGATCTCTACAGCTTCTCGTTGTTGCGCGCCCAGCTTCAGCTCGCTTTCTTTCAAAAAACTCTCAAGATCTTTGACAAACACACCGTTATCACGTTTGGCACGGGCAGTAAAACTTTCATACAAAAACTTTTCAGCATCGTAAAGTCGTGCCGGAGAGACACGGTTGTTTTTCATGATCACAATGCTCTGCTGCGCCACTCTCTCGATAAGAGCCGCTTCATAAAGATGGTTTTTATCCGTAAATCCCAAAAGTTCATCAAGTCCGCTAAAGAGAATCTCCTTTGCTATACAGGAGTTGCCCTGCTGTTCACAGTAGTTGAGCAGTACGTAGTCCATAGCGGAACTGATTCGCTTCTCATTCTCTTTCTCTATCCCCATTTTCAGTGCCAATTCATCGGCGCGTTTGAAGCCTATGGAGTTTACAGAGGTGAGTATATAAGGGTTTGCTTGTATCTTTTTGGAGGGCTCCTCTACATCTTTCATGGCAGTAGCTATGGTGGTAAGCAGAGATGGAGTAACATCATAAGGGCTTAAAAACTCTCCAAGTTCACGCATGGAACGAAACTTCTTCCAGGAGGATTGTATCTTTTTGAGACGCTTCTCTTTTATGCCGTTAAACTCTAAAAGCCGCTCTATATCGTTATCTAAAATATGGACAAGACCCTCTTCACCAAACTTCTCTATAAGCTCGGCAGAGAGTTTTTTTGTAAAACCTTTGACAATTTTATTTAAAAAGAAAAAAAGTTGATTTTGGTTGACTTTAAGGGAGTCAAATTTGAAAGTTTTGCCATATTTTTTATGCTCCTGCCACACCCCTCTCAGTGTTATAGCAGAGCCTTTGAGGTTTTTTACATCACTCTCATAGTAAGTACCGCTGATCTTTTCGCCACTTTTGAGTACGGCTATAAAAAAACCTTCATCTTCAAAAAGTATGCGCTCGATCTGCCCTATGAGAGTTTCGCTCAAAAATTACGCCTTTACCCTCTTAAGACGATCCTCTTCTTGCGCTTTATAAAGCTCCGCGCATCCACGGGAAAGCTCACGGATCTTAAGTATATAGTTTTGACGCTCCGTTTGAGAGATCGCTTTTCTTGCATCGAGTACATTAAAGGTATTTGAAGCCATCATACACAGATCGTACGCCGGAAGTGGAAGTCCCGCTTCCAAAGTGCGTTTACACTCATCACTTTTTGCATTGAACTCGGCAAAAAGCATATCGGTATCTGCTATTTCAAAATTATACTTGGAGAACTCTATCTCACTCTCTTTATGCACATCTTTGTAAAGTGTTTTGTTCCCCTCTTTATCGACGTTCCATACAATATCAAACACATTGTCCACCCCTTGCAGATACATCGCAAGACGCTCCGTTCCGTACGTGATCTCTACAGCTACAGGTTTACACTCTATACCACCAACTTGTTGGAAATAGGTAAACTGGGTCACTTCCATACCGTTGAGCCACACTTCCCATCCAAGACCCCATGCTCCAAGGGTTGGCGACTCCCAGTTATCTTCTATGAAACGTATATCGTGCTCTTTCACATCAAGCCCAAGATATTCCAACGACTTCAAATAAAGCTCTTGAATATTATCCGGTGAAGGTTTGATAAGTGCCTGAAATTGATAGTAACTTCCCAAACGGTTCGGGTTCTCCCCGTAGCGACCATCTGTCGGTCGGCGAGAGGGTGCTACATAGGCAACCGCCCACGGCTGAGAATCGAGTGAACGTAAAAATGTTGCAGGGTGAAAGGTTCCGGCACCTGCTGGAATATCATAAGGTTGTACAATGTTGCACCCCTCTTTCATCCAAAACTCTTGTAGTTTTAGTAACATCTCGCTAAAAGTAATCATATATACCCCATATAAATAGTAAAATTTCGACATTATATCAATGGTGGGCTTGCTTATTAATAAATGTCCGTGTATAATGTTTAAAACACTATTGTGAGTATTTTATGATAAAATTAGTTCTATTTCTATGTTTTACTTTCTTTTTTATCGGGTGTGAAAAAGCTTCGACAGTAACCACTACCACCGATAATGAGCTGAGTAACACCTCCATTGAAGGCAATATCTCTTCACCAACAACTGCAGAATGTTTCAACACAAGCATAGAAGCAGCGAGTTCTACGCCTATGCTCTCTATACTTATAAGCTATAACAATCAAACTATAAGCTCCGATGAGCTTACATGGGCTAAAAAGCTTTATGGTAAAGAGCTGCATCAGCTCAATAGTTACTATTTGCAAGCAAGCAACACAAAGTTTGAATTTGCTCAGGCAAGTGAGAGTGCAGGGTGCGAAAACGACGGTGTGATCTCAGTGAAGCTCAACAAAAACCACCCAAATTCATCCTACCTCTCAAGTGTCTATCCGGACCTTGAAGCGGCACTTGTTAGTGCCGATGAGAAAATTGACTTCTCAAATTTTGATACAGATGCAAACGGACATATAACCCCTGATGAACTTGTGATCACCTTTATCATTGCCGGATATGAAGATGCTTATGAGGGGTATCATGTTTACAACGGTATATGGGCGCATATGTCTTGTATGGAATC
>JALUKO010000062.1 GCA_027056525.1 Helicobacteraceae bacterium
ATAGATATATTTACTTATGATAATGAAATAAGAGATATTATGAAAAACTTTGAACTGCAGGCAAACTATACACTCGCTCTCACACTTCAAGGGCATAAACGTACAGGACGAGACAACTGGATACACTCAAGTGTTATGAACTAGACTCCGCCATGAGCTCCAAAAGCTCAGACAAGGCCTCTTCAAACTTCACCTCAAACATAGCGCCCTGAGACAAAAATTTCTCCATAGCTTCTTTTTTATTGATCGCTTCATCAAGCTCAGGGTCTGTACCCTTAACATATGCCCCTATCCTTAGAAGCATCTCATTTTCTTTCAAAAGAGTATATAGTCTTCTAAATTTAATAGCAGCTCTAAAGTGATCCACTGAAATAATATCGTTCATAACACGTGAAGCGGAGTTCAGTATATGAACAGGCGGATAGATACCAAAATCTGTCATCTCACGTGAAAGAACAATATGACCATCCAAAATAGAACGGGACTGATCGGCAATAGGATCACTCATATCATCCCCCTCGATCAACACAGTAAAAAAAGCCGTGATACTCCCCTTGCCCAGCTCTTTACCGGCACGCTCCATAAGTTGAGGCAACAGTGTCAAAGAGGATGGCGGGTACCCTTTTGAGGTGGGAGGCTCCCCAAGGGCAAGCCCTATCTCTCTTTGTGCCATTGCAAAACGTGTTACAGAATCCATAATAAACAAGACATCCTGACCCTTGTCCTTAAAATATTCCGCAACACTCATCGCTGCAAAAGCACCATACTTTCTCATAAGAGGCGAGTCATCGGAAGTTGCTACGACAATAACCGTATTTTCCAGATTACCACCAAGATTTTTCTCTATAAATTCAGGGACTTCCCTGCCCCTCTCCCCAATAAGAGCAACAACTTTTATGGGTGCATTTGAGCCTCTGACAATCATTCCCATAAGTGTTGATTTACCAACACCACTTCCGGCAAAAATACCAAGCTTCTGCCCTTTTCCACAAGTAAGCAGCCCATCTATACTCTTCACTCCGACACTAAAAACCTCATCGATCATACCACGCTTCATGGCAGCGATGGGAGTTTTGATAATGGGACAAAGTTTGGAGTTGTTGATAGCTCCTTTGCCGTCTATTGGTCGCATGAAAGGATCAACTACGCGCCCAAGCAAAGAGTGACCCACAGGGATATTTAGGCCTGTCTGGTCTAAAAAAACCCTGTCACCCGAACAAAATCCCTCTACAAACGAAAAAGGTGTAATAAAAAATGTTGACCCATCTATCTCCGTAACCATTCCATAGGTTTCGTGATGGGTATCGTTTGAGATTATTTTCACCATATCACTAATACTGACCTTGAGTCCCGTCGCAGTTACAACAGTAGCATTGATCTTGACTATTTCACCAAATGCTACAGAGTGTTTTTGCGAAGATATTCTCTCTTTTAATGATGAAAATGGCATGGTATCCTAGTATCTCGTTCCGGTTGGGGAATTAATAAGAGAGAAAAATTCACTTCTTGTCTTCTCATCCTTTTTAAAGAGACCCCTCAAGGCTGAAGATGTTGTTGTAGAGTTGATCTTTTCAACTCCACGCATCTCCATACACATATGGCGCGCTTGAATAACCACTGCCACACCTTTGGGTTCGATGGTATCCATTATAGCATCGGCTATCTGTTCGGTAAGTTGTTCCTGAATTTGCATACGACGCGCAAAAACATTAACTACACGTGGAATCTTTGAAAGACCCACTACCTTGCCGTTAGGGATATAGGCAACATGAACACGCCCGATAATAGGTAAAAGATGATGTTCACATGTTGAATAAAATTCTATATCTTTGATAAGCACCATCTCATCGTTAGAACTGGTAAACATCGCAGAGTTTAGAATCTCTTTTGGATCCTCTTTATACCCACCATAAATAAACTCATATGCTTTTTTTACTCTGTGTGGTGTTTTTAAAAGTCCCTCACGCGACGGGTCTTCTCCAACATGAAGCATCATACTCTTAACCGCATCTTCAAATTTTATGTTTATATCATTACTCAATAAATATGCCTTTACATTTTTTCTACCGATAGAATATCACTAAATAGCTGAGAAGTTTATGTAATAATTGTGTAGTTTGTACGGCCAAGCTGTTTCACAAAGCCGTACAATAGAATTTAGGAGATGAAAACGTGAGGAACAATAAGAGGATACTTCTTCTTAGTTCTGTAAATATGCTTTCTTACAACCTGACGAAGGTCACTCTCAAGTGCTCTTTGATTTTCAATAAGTCCTGTTTTCATATGGAGTAAAAAGTGCTCTATCACATCCTCCATCTCTTTGGCAAAATATTTATCTTGCTTATCCGGAACTATACCAAAAGTGGTCACCTTAGGCTTTGCCAGCATCTTAGAGTTTTGTGCACTTACCTGCGCTACAATCATCACAATACCGTCAGAAGCAAGTTTCTGGCGATCAAGAACAATATCATCTTCGATTTGATGATTATTTTGGTTATCTATGTATGTTTTACCTGTTTTAACAGTTTTTACTTTTCTCATATACTTCGGTGCGACCTCAATCTGTTCACCATCAGTCATAAGCAAAATGTTTCTCTCTGGCACACCACACATCATACCTGTCTCTTTGTGCTTCATAACATGGTTGTATTCACCATGCACAGGGAGGAAGAATTTCGGATTTACAAGACGAAGCATAAGCTTTTGCTCTTCGATCGAAGCGTGACCCGATACGTGAATATCCTTATCAGAAGCAACCTTTGCTCCTGCACGCTGTAAATGGTTGAGCATTCCTGAGATTGAACCCTCATTTCCCGGTATTGCACGAGAAGAAAGAACAATAAGATCCGTTGGCTTGATCTTTACATGTCTATGCTCACCGATACTCATCCTAAAAAGGGCTGAACTCGGTTCACCCTGAGAACCGGTTGTGACAATAAGCACATCTTTGTCATTTAAACGAGATACCTCATCTGCATCGACAAAAATATTTTTTGGAAATCTAACATAATCATACTGCATCGCTATTTCAATGTTACGCTCCATAGAACGCCCTATGACACACACTTTACGCCCATATTTTATACCATATTGTATAGCTTGTTGTACACGGTGGATGTTTGAGCTGAATGTTGAGAGGATAATACGCCCTTCTGCTTTAGAAAACACTCGATCAAGTGCCGGTGCGACTGAGAGCTCAGAAGGTGTCGGTGCTGAGTTGTATGAATTTGTAGAATCACTTAAAAGACATAAAACACCCTTCTCACCATAGTATGCAAGTCTATGCAGGTCTGCTGTATAGCCATCAACAGGTGTATGATCTATCTTAAAATCTCCCGTATGAATAACTGTCCCTGCTTCTGTGGTAATCGCCAGTGAAGATGAGTCTAGGATAGAGTGCGTCATATGCATCCACTCTATCTCAAAATCATTTCCTATTTTATAGACTTTTCTTTTTTCTACCGGATTGAAATATTTTCTGAACTCTTTAATATGATGTTCATCAAATTTATTGCCGATCATTGCAAGTGGCAACGGTGTTGCATAAATTGGAAACTGCATCTCTTTGTAAAGATACGGCATTGCACCGATATGATCTTCGTGAGCGTGAGTAATAATAACACCGACGATCTTATCTTTGATCTCACGAATATAAGAAAAATCAGGTACAAGGATATCTACACCATGCATATCTTCATCAGGAAAACTCATCCCGACATCTACTAAAATAGCTTCTTTTTCTGTTTCAAAAACGGCAATATTTCCACCGATTTCTCCAAGACCACCAAGTGGTGTTATGCGGATTTTTGCATTATTTGATAAGTCCAGCTTGTAGTGAGGGTTAAGCCTTTGCTTGTGTATCTCCTGGTTTTTAGTAACAAATGTTTTTAAATTTTCATCGACCGGTGTTGATTGACGACGACGGTTTCTGTTATTTTTATTTCTGTTTTGGTTACCCGACTTAGAATTGTTCTGCCCTTTGTTCTGAGAGGACTGATTGTTGTTTCTATTGTTGTTATATCTTTTTTGATTTGGTTTACGTTCTGCTGTTTGAGGGTTACTTTTTTGTGTTCCCTGTTTCTCTTCTGCCATCCAAACTCCCTTTATTTATTAATTTATAGAGTTGGTGATAGTCGCTCGTGCTTACTTGATGAGGGCGAATCGTTGATACAAGTTCCTGTGTTGCAAAAACTTCCTGAAGCAAATTTTTTTCATACTTTTGAGAGAGATTTTTCATGAGCGTTTTTCGAGGCTGCGTAAATGCAACTCGTAGCATATCCTCAAAACTTTTGTCACTTCTATCTTTATCTTTTTGTATCAAAAAAACAGCAGAATCTATTTTGGGCTGAGGATCAAATGCACTTGGAGGAACTTTCACTACTATATGAGAGCTTCCTACACTTTGAGTTATAATACCCAAAGAACCAAATACTTTTTCTCCAACTTTTGCACAAAACTTCTCTGCTACTTCAAGTTGAACCATTACAAGTATATTTTTACACATTGGATCTGCGAGTGCTTTTAGGATGATATTTGTTGCTATATAATAGGGCAAATTCGCCACTAAATCATACGGCTCATCAACTAACTCACTCTGCCAAGCTTTTAAAACATCTCCACAGTGTATGTGAAGTCGCTTGGTGGCAATCTCTTTTTTAAAGGTACTTTGTAACAGTTTACATAAATCGGTATCTACCTCAAAAGCTTCTACACTTTTGACATCAACTAAAAATTTAGTTAAATCACCTAAGCCAGGCCCAATTTCAACAATTTTATTGTCATTTTTGGGCATCGCTTCGACGATTTTTCTTAAAACATTTTCATCTTTTAGAAAGTTTTGTCCAAACTTCTTTTTTGCTACAATACTCTCTTTTTTCATAAACTAGAGTTTAGTGTAATAATACTTATATAAAGGTAACACGAGAAAAAAAATTTTAAATTTATCACTTTTTTAATAGGCAAACAAGAAATAATATATCGATACACCCATAATTGCCGTTGCGCTCATGCCAAAATATACCCACCTTCCCAATTTTGCATGAGATCGTATGATCGGTTTTTTATGAAACTTATACTCTCTGATAGCACTGTAAATTAAGATTGCCCATATCACAACACTTATCACTGCCACTATTACATGAATAGCTAAGAAAATGGCCATAGCACTGTAGTTGGCATTACTATCATTCATAAACTCGTTAAAACCACCGGAAAGACGAACGCCTATTTCAAAAATTACCACTACTACAAGTGTAACAATAAAAGTACTTAACTGCATCTTATAATGCATATCAAACTTTTTCTTCATTGCCATAATAATCGCACTTCCCATGAGTAATGGCAACAATCCAAAATAGATAGTTATCAAATCCATATAAAAGGGTGCTTTTGTTCCTAAAAAACCTGTTTCAAACATTACGTATCTTCTTTTTATTTTTTGGACTAATTTTATCTAAATAATCATCAATAATCTACTATAATACCAAAAAATCTCATGAGGAGTGATTGTATGATCTACTGCACAGCTGAATTTAAAGCAAAAGAGGGAAAAGAGGAGGAGCTGTTTCAAACACTCAAAGCACTCGAAATTCCGACCCATAAAGAGCAAGGGTGTATCCAGTACAAAGTGATGAAAAAACTGCCAAACAAGTTCGCTGAGGGTGAGCACTACGGTATTTTATTTAATGAGATATGGGAATCGTTGGAAATTTTTGAAAAGCACTGTCAAATGCCCTATATAGTGGAATTCTTTGAAAAAGAATGCCTCAACAAAGATGGTCTTGTAGAAAAATACAATGTAAATATTTTTGAGTAAACCTTACAATAAGTCTAACTTTGTATAATTGCGATATATTTTAAAAGGTATTGTGTAACCATGAACTATTTTGCAAAAAGAATCATTCCATGTCTTGACGTTAAGGATGGACGTGTTGTCAAAGGGGTTAACTTTGTCGGTCTGCGTGATGCAGGAGACCCTGTAGAGGTTGCAAAACGCTACAACGAAGAGGGTGCTGATGAGATTACCTTTTTAGACATTACAGCTTCAAGCGACAACCGTGATACCATAGTTGATATAGTCGCACAGGTAGCTCGTGAAGTTTTCATACCTTTAACTGTGGGTGGCGGCATACGCAAACTTGAAGATATTTACAAACTGCTCAATGTCGGCTGCGATAAAGTGAGTGTCAATTCTGCTGCCATTAAAAGACCTGAACTTATAGATGAGGGCGCCAAACGTTTTGGAAGCCAGTGCATAGTGACTGCCATCGATGTAAAAAAAACAGGTCAGAGATACCATGTGTTCTTAAACGGAGGCAGAGTAGATACGGGATTAGACGCTGTTGAATGGGCAAAAGAGGTAGTTGAACGTGGAAGTGGCGAGATACTTCTAACATCAATGGATGCCGATGGAACAAAAGCAGGATTTGAACTTAACATAACACAACAGATCAGCGAAGCGGTCAATGTTCCTGTAATTGCAAGTGGTGGAGCAGGTACAATGGAGCATATAAAAGATGCTTTCAATGCCGGTGCAGATGCTGCTCTGGCTGCAAGTATTTTTCACTACAAAGAGATAGATATCATGGATCTTAAACATTATCTTCATGACAATAATATTCCGGTAAGACTCTAGGATGATTATTTGTGCAGGGAACAACGAAACATTTGACTTTGCTACACCTATGGGAGTAGGGCTGATAGAATCTGCTATGAACCTTAGCAGGCTTTGTCTTTTTGACAAACCCGAGTTCTTACTTTTTGTAGGCACTGCCGGCAGCTATGGTGAACATGAACTCTTTGAGATCGTTGAGAGTAAAACAGCTTCCAATATAGAGCTGGCTTTTTTAAACTCTGATGCTTACACACCCCTTGACAATGTAGTCTCAACCAACACTACCGACATAAAAGATATCATAGTCAACTCTTCTAATTATATCTCTACCAACGAAGAGCTGTGTAAAAAGTTTTTAAAACTTGGTATTGGCATAGAAAATATGGAGTTTTTTTCTGTTTTAAAAATTGCTCAAGAGTTTGATATACCTGCCGGTGGTGTTTTTTGTATAACAAACTACACCAACAAAGATGCTCATGAAGATTTTTTAAAAAACCATGAGCGGGCAAAAAAGCTTCTCAAAGAGCATGTACTAAGAAGAATCAAGGAACTCACCAAAAAATGAAACCATCGCTTCTGGATTTTACACAACAAGAACTCTTAGAGCAGATCAAGCCTGCCTTTAGGGTCAAGCAGATCTTCGGTTGGCTATACCATAATTATGCAGATAACTTTGATGATATGAAAAATATACCAAAGGCGCTCAAAGAGGAACTGGGGGAAAAATATATTGTCAACCCCTTAAAAATCGTTCGTAAAGAAGAATCAAGTGACGGTACCATTAAGTACCTCTTTGAACTTCAAGATAAAAAAACAGTAGAAGCTGTCTGGCTAAAAATGAAAGACACACTTCGTAATGATGCCGGTGAGGTTCTTCAAGAAGCCAAATACACCATTTGTGTATCTACTCAAGTAGGATGCAAAGTAGGGTGCTCTTTTTGTTTAACGGCAAAAGGGGGTTTTACAAGAGATCTCAGTGCAGGGGAAATTGTTGCTCAGGTAGTAAACCTCAAAAGAGATAATGAGCATAAACACAACCGAAAGATCAACATAGTTTATATGGGGATGGGTGAGCCTCTTGATAACCTTGATAATTTGGCAAAGGCGATAGAGATCTTTAAAGAGGATGATGGTCTGTGCATATCAGGGAAGCGTCAAACGGTCTCAACCAGTGGACTTAGCAACAAAATAGACAAGCTTGGTAAAATGGATCTGGGTGTTCATATAGCTATCTCGCTACACGCTGTGGATGATGAGCTGCGAAGTGAGCTTATCCCTATGAATAAAGCTCACAACATTAACTCCATCATAGAAGCTGTAAAACGTTTTCCTATAGATACAAGAAAACGTGTTATGTTTGAGTACCTTGTGATTAAAGGTAAAAATGATGACCTCGGCAGTGCCAAAAAACTTGTAAAACTTCTTCACGGTATAAAAGCAAAGGTCAATCTCATCTACTTTAACCCTTATGAGGGAAGTGATTATGAAAGACCCTCCAGAGACGATATGATGGCATTTCAAGAATACCTTGTGCAACACGGTCTGCTTTGTACCATACGTGATTCTAAAGGGATAGATATCTCTGCTGCATGTGGACAGCTCAAAGAAAAAACTCAAAATGAATTAGAGGAAACCAATATATGAACGCTTTAGAGATATTTCAAGTTATTTTTATCATCGCAGTTTTTGCAGTAGGTGTTATCGGTTTTGTAATAGCTGCTACAAAAAAAGACTAATCTTTTTTAAAATAATCAAAAGCTTAGTAATGCTTTTGTAATCTTTTTATTACAAAATAATGCTAAAATAACACTTAGGTTGTAAAACCTAAAAATACAAAGGAGAGATAATGGCTGAAAAGAATGACACAGACAGAATCAAAGAGATCTACAAAATGTGCAAAAGTCACTTTGGTGATGTAAGATTTGTTGGGATTAAGTACCATAAAAAAATCGGTTGGATCGCAAAAGCTCAGTTCGATGACGGATTTGAAAACTTAACGGCAGACGGTGCAACAAGTACAGATGCATTACGCAAACTACGAAATCGTGTTAAGAAAATCATTAAAAGATACAACGCGGTATAAACCTCAGAGTGATTCACTTCACTCACAACTCACACATAAATTTTTAGGATTGTTATAAATGTAGTAAACGACCAACACACCAGGGAGGTCGTCTATAAATGTAATAATACCCTATTTTTCTTATAAAAATATAATGAATATATTTCTCTTAAAAAAAATATAATTAAAAAAAAGATTGCTAAATTTATACAATATGTGAAGTATTCACACATTGCTCCAAAGTGTGAATAAGGGTCGCTAAGAGGAGGGGTAAATTGCAAAATTTCCGTTCAATTTAAGAACAATTTTATATAAATTATTCCTGAAATTTCCTTAGCTTAAACATAGTTGAAAGCCCTGTTTTTAGGGCTTTAGTCAAATAATAATGAAAAAAATATTTAAAAGAAAAAATATATTATTTAAACTAAGAAAAGTTATTCACATCAAATATAAATAAATCAGCTACTCTAGGCTTTTTTAAAATCTAGATATGTTTCATGTGAAACATTGAGCTAAAATATTTTTGTTACTCTACAGTAATGCCCATATTTTTAAAACAGGTTTTTTCAAATTCCAAATCACTCTTTATATGAAAAAAGGATCCATAAAGATCAAACTCTAGCTCACTCGCATGTAGCAATAATCTTTTTGCACCACTTTTTTTAATTCGCTGTTTCTCTGAAAGTTCTTTGTCCAAAAATTTAACAATATCATTTTCAGCTTGTCCGTATATTGGATCTCCGACTATTGGATGTTTCACATGAAACAAATGGACTCTGATTTGGTGTTGTCTTCCTGTATATGGTAAGCACTCAACAAGTGTAGTATTATGTTCTTGAAAATATTTCAAAGGCTTTATATGTGTCTTGGAAGCTTTACCATCTTCATGAACTTTCACAACCATTCTGACAATTGCACTATCATCTTGTTTTCTAAGAAGAGGAGCTTCTACAGTGATTTCTTGATCCATTTGACCATGAACCATTGCTAGATATGTTTTTTTCATATCTCTGTCTTGAAACATCATTTTGATATCTCTTTCACTACTCTTATTTCTTGCACATAAAACAAGACCGCTTGTCTCTTGATCGATGCGATGTGCAATGTTTGCATCTCTTCCATACTGATACTTTAGCTCATCTATAAGAGAGTAGGGTGTGTGTCTGTTTTGTGGGTGTATCAGTACGCCGCTTGGCTTGTCAAAGACAACAAACTGATCATGCACAAATGTTGGCTTCAATTCTCTAGTGAGAGGTTCAAAATAGATAAATTCAAATGCACCCTCAATTTCACCTGCGGTTCTAGACATAACATCTCCATCAACAAACACTCTCCCTTTAGCTATGAGACGTTGAGCTTCTTTTTGTGTATAGCCCAATTCTTTGATAAGAAAAAGAAAAGCTTTTTGTTTTTTTTGTGCAAACATTTTTTTCATAATAAATGGCAAATTAGAGTCCTTGTTTAATCGTGCTTTTACAATATTTGGTGTAGAATAAATAACTTTAAATATGCGAATTTTAACATAATAATCAACATAAGGGCAGTATATATGATCGATAGATATTCACGTGAAGAGATGGCATCAAAATGGACTTACCAAGCTAAATACCAAGCTTGGTTAGATGTAGAAAAAGCAGTTGTAAAAGCTTGGGCAAAACTCGGAAAGATACCTCAAGAAGATGCAGACAAGATCGTTAAAAATGCAGGATTTGATATCAAGCGTATCGATGAGATAGAAGCAGTAACACGTCATGACCTCATAGCGTTTACAACAAGTGTATCAGAAACTCTGGGTGAAGAATCTCGTTGGTTTCACTATGGGATGACAAGTTCTGACACAATCGACACAGCTGTTGCACTTCAGATGAAAGATTCTTTAGCACTTATTATCGAAGATGTAAAAATGATTATGGAATCGATCAAAAAACGCGCAATGGAACATAAGATGACTCTTATGGTTGGTCGCTCACACGGGATACACGGAGAGCCTATAACATTTGGCCTGGTGTTAGCTGTTTGGTATGATGAAATGGCTCGTCACCTAACAAACCTTGAGCAAACCATGGAAGTTATTGCAGTAGGTCAAGTAAGTGGTGCTATGGGTAACTTTGCACACGCTCCACTGGAACTTGAGGAGTACACTTGCGAAGAGCTTGGACTCAAACCTGCCCCAGCTTCTAACCAGGTTATTCAACGTGATCGTTATGCAAGACTTGCAACAGCGTTGGCTCTTCTAGCTTCCACAATCGAGAAGTTTGCTGTGCAAGTACGTCACTGGCAAAGAACAGAAGTGTATGAATGTGAAGAGTATTTTGCAAAAGGGCAAAAAGGTTCATCTGCTATGCCTCATAAACGTAATCCGATCCTCACTGAAAATATCACCGGACTTGCACGCATCATTAGAGCCTATGCTACTCCGGCTATGGAAAATGTCGCTCTTTGGCATGAGCGAGATATATCGCACTCCTCAACTGAGCGTTTTTGGCTGCCTGATGCATTTGTAACTTCTGACTTTATGCTTCATCGCATGAATAACGTTATAGCAAACCTCACTGTTTACCCTGAAAATATGATGAGAAACCTTAACTTGACAGGTGGACTTGTTTTCTCACAACGTGTTTTACTTGAATTGCCACTCCAAGGTGTTTCTCGTGAAGATGCATACAAAATCGTTCAAAGAAATGCTATGAAAGTTTGGGAAGAGATACAGCAAGGTCGCCCAACAACAAATGAAAAAGGGGAGTCTCTGTACCTTAACCATTTACTTGCAGATGAGGAACTCAGAAGTAAACTCTCAGAAGAGCAGATCCGTGAGTGTTTTAACTATGACTACTACACCAAAAATGTAGACAAAATTTTTGCAAGAGTATTTAAATAATTAGGATAGTTTATGATAACAGTTATAAAAAGAAATGGTAGAACAGAACCACTTGACATCACAAAAATTCAGAAGTACACTTCTGCAGCAGTCAAAGGACTTACTAACGTATCTCAAAGTGAGTTAGAAGTAGATGCACAGATCCACTTCCGAGATGGTATAACATCAAAAGAGATACAACAAACACTTATCAAAACAGCTGTTGATAAGATAGATATAGATGCACCAAACTGGACATTTGTTGCTTCTAGACTTTTTCTTTTTAACCTCTACCATCAGGTAAACGGTTTTACAGGCTACTGCTCTTTAGAAAAGTATTTTAGAAGAGGGGAAAAAGAGGGGAGACTGCTTCTTGGACTAGCAGATATGTATGATCTTGAAGAGCTGGACAAACACATAAAGCCCGAACGTGATAAGCTCTTTAACTACCTTGGAGTAAAAACTCTTTATGACAGATATCTTATAAAAGACAAAGATTCCAACCCTATAGAGTTGCCACAACATATGTTTATGGCTATCTCGATGTTCTTGGCTCAAAGAGAGATAAACAAACATGAATGGGCTATAAAGTTTTATAACATGATCTCTCAGTTTGAAGTTATGTTAGCAACACCTACACTCTCAAATGCACGAACAACCAGACACCAACTCTCTTCATGTTATATAGGATCAACTCCCGATAATATTGAAGGTATTTTTGATGCCTATAAAGAGATGGCAATGCTGTCAAAATTTGGTGGCGGTATAGGTTGGGACTGGACAGGCATACGCTCCATGGGTTCTTTTATAGATGGGCATAAAAATGCAGCCGGCGGAACTGTACCGTTTTTAAAAATAACAAACGACATAGCTATTGCGGTTGATCAACTAGGCACAAGAAAAGGTGCTATAGCTGTTTATATGGAGCCGTGGCATATAGATATAAATGATTTCTTGGATCTTAAGAAAAACTCCGGTGAAGAGCGTCGTCGTGCACATGACCTTTTCCCGGCAATGTGGCTCAATGATCTGTTTATGCAAAGGGTACAAGAAGATGGTATCTGGACACTGTTTGACCCCTATGACGTAAGAGAACTTGCGACACTCTATGGTGAAGAATTTAACAAACGTTATCAAGAGTTTGAGGAAGATGAAAGCATCATAAAAGAGAAGGTCAAAGCAAAAAATCTTTGGAAAAAGATCCTTACTTCTTATTTTGAAACCGGCTCCCCTTTTCTGTGTTTTAAAGACAATGCAAACCGTGCAAACCCTAACAACCACACAGGTGTTATCAGAAGTTCAAACCTTTGTACAGAAATCTTTCAAAACACAAACCCTAACCATTACAAAATCAAGTTCATTTTTGAAAATGGAGACAGTGTCTCTTATGAAGAGGAAGAGATTGTCAAAGTTGACAGCGGCATAGAGAAACCTGCGAAAAAGGTCACTGCTCTTGATACCCTTGGAGGGATGCCTATCTATGTTGTGGAAAAAGAAAAAATAGACGGTGATACTGCCGTGTGTAACCTCGCTTCTGTAAACCTTTCTCGCATCAACACCAAAGAGGATATTGATCGTATCGTTCCTATAGCTATTCGTTGTTTGGATAATGTTATCGATCTTAACTTCTACCCTATTGAAAAAGTAAAACGCACAAACATGAAAAGTCGCTCCATTGGACTCGGTGTGATGGGTGAAGCTCAGATGTTAGCCGAAAAAGGTATAACATGGGGAAGTCAAGAACACTTTGATAAGATAGATGAAGTTATGGAAGCTGTTAGCTATAACGCCATCAGCGCTTCTTCTGATATAGCACTTGAGAAAGGAAGCTATGCTGAGTTTGAAGGTTCTGAATGGAGTAAGGGTATCATGCCGATGGATCATGCCAATGCTGAAGTTATCAACCTTGTTGATCGTGGTGGACTGTTCGCTTCCAAATATGAATGGGATGAACTAAGAGCCAAAGTAAAAAAACAAGGGATGAGAAACGGTTACCTGATGGCTATAGCTCCAACAAGTTCTATCTCTATCCTTACCGGTACAACACAGGCGATCGAGCCTGTATTTAAACGTAAGTGGTTTGAAGAGAACCTGAGTGGTCTTATACCGGTTGTTGTTCCCAACCTCTCCCCTGATACATGGGCATACTATACACCTGCATATGATCTAAACCAAACCGTTCTCATCAAAGCAGCCGCGATCAGACAAAAGTGGATAGATCAGGGGCAAAGTCTCAACATATTTATTACACTCGATAAAGCGAGTGGACGTTATCTCAATGAGATCTATATGCTTGCCTGGAAGTTAGGACTCAAGTCAACATACTATCTTCGCTCACAATCACCGGAGATGGCCAATGATGTTGAAGACAGAAGTATGGAGTGTGTAGGGTGTCAGTAAAATGAAACCACTTTTAGCAAAAGATCTTGGAGGTTTTTTACAAAGATTTGAAAACTTCCAAAATGCTGAGTTACGAAACATAGAAGTGCTCTCACCAACTACACTCAAGGTTACTATGGCCGCTCAAGACAGTGCAAGAGCGTTTGACTGGATAAGTATGGAACTTGAGTTTAACAATGTAAAAGATGCAAAGCTTTTAGAGGCAACAAAGCTCTCTTTTGTAGATATGTCAGAGGGGATAACCCTTCTATATGAAGATAAAAAATTTGCTTTTGGGATTACAAACGGCTACAATATAAACAATATACAAGATGCTCAATGTTACATAGTATCTGAGAGTTTGAAGTATCAAGAAAACAACTTTTAAAAAGGATATACGATGAGTTATGAAGTACGTGGTAATATTTTAGGTTTTGAAGAAACAACCCATGTAAAAATTACTGAAGTTGATGAGCTTTTCTCTACTATGACTGATACCAACAACCAAGATATCTCTTTTACTATAGCCAATCCTTATGCCCTAAGAGAGTACTCTTTTGATCTTCCTTCAGATATAAAGGTTCTTCTTGATATCGACAAAGATTCACACGTTAGTGTTTATAACATCGTAGTGATTCAAACTCCCCTTGAAAACTCTACAGTAAATTTTTTAGCGCCCATTATTGTAAATAATGATACCAAGAAAATTGCCCAAGCGGTGCTTGATCCAAAACATCATCCTGACTTTGGAATGGCTGAGAGCATACGATCTTTTAAAACCAAGGAAGCTTAACTATGAAGTACCTTGTTACAGATGACTCCAAACTTGCAAGACTCTCCCTTGTAAAATCACTAAAAGCACATGTTTATGATGCCGAAATTTTTCAGGCAAATAATGGTGCTGAAGCGATTGAAATAGCAAAAGAGCATAAACCCGATATAGTGTTTTTAGACTTAACCATGCCTGTTATGGATGGCTATGAAGCGCTTCCAAAAAT
>JALUKO010000063.1 GCA_027056525.1 Helicobacteraceae bacterium
TCGTATAGAGCAACTAAAAACAAAAACACAGGTAGAGCTTGCCAAAAAAGGTATTGCACTTAAAGTAGATAAGATCAGAACTGAGATCGAGTCTTATAACTCTAACATCGATTCACTTGAAAAAGAGCTGCTTTTAGCAAATGAAATCTACAATAATTATGAAGGTAGATATAGAGAAAAGCTTGTTTCTATGAGTGATGTTATCATTAAACAATCGCAACAGATTCAAAAAATCTTACAATTACAAATGGTAAAAAACAAACGTAACGAAAGAATTTTCGCATTAATAAAACTAGCAAATGGAGATAACTAATGAAAAAACTATTGATACTATTAGCACTTGGTGCTTCTTTGATTGCCGAGACCTTAACACTCTCTGGGAGTATCATTTCAGACAACCAGAAAATGATCACAAGTAGGTTTATGGGTTTTGTTACGGAAGTGAAAGTTTCAGAAGGTGATTTTGTAAAAAAAGGGCAGCTTCTCTACACAATAGATTCAAAAGAGATAGATACTGCTCTTACACAGGTAAAACTTGGAATTTCCCAGGCACAACTCTCTTTGCAGATGTATCAAAATCAGTACACCAATGTAAAGATCAACCTTGAACGTCATAAAAGACTTCTCAAAAAAGATATGGTTTCAAAGTTTGAAGTAGAAAACCTTCAACTCGCTGAACGCAACCTTGCAGCTATGATAGATATAGCAAAAAAGCAAGTAGCACAGGCACAAACACAACTTGAAGAGGTTAAAAATCAGTATCGTTATTTAAACATTGTAGCTCCAAATGATGGTGTTATTGTTGCTAAAAATATCAAAGTAGGTGAAATGGCAATGCCGGGTATGCCTGCCATTGTACTTTCTGACCTTACAAATCTTAAAGTATCTGCGGAGATCCCTGAGAGTGAACTACAGATGATCAAGTATGGTAAAAAAGTTGCAATTGAGATCCCATCATTAAAACTTAAAACCATTGGTACTGTAACAGCTATCATCCCTAACTCAAACCCAATGACACATACATTTAAAATAAAAATATCGTTTAAAACAAATAGCAAGTCAGTGTACCCTGGAATGTATGCTACAGTAAAAATCAACTAAGGTAAAACTATGAATCATGTAAAGCCTTATCAGCCAAAAGATATAGCTGGAAAGCTCGCAAAAACATTTCTAAGAAACCCTTTAACGATGGTTCTTGGTATCTTCTTGCTTGCTATTGGATATATATCACTCTCCATTATGCCTCGTGAAGAAAATCCCCAAATGGTCGTCAGTGGTTCAACTGTTATAGTTGCACTTCCGGGTGCAAGCGCTGCAGAAGTTGAAAAAGTGATCGTAAGACCTTTAGAGAGAAAACTTAAAGAGATCAAAGGGGTGGAGCATATTTACGGCATGGCTATGGACAATGTAGGGATCGTCAATGCCGCTTTTTTCATAGGTGAGAAAAAAGAGGACTCCAATCTTAAAGTCTATGACAAAATCATGCAAAATACCGATATGTTCCCAAAAGGGATCATGCAACCTATTATTAAACCACTTGATATTGATGTTGATATCCCTATCGTCTCCGTTGCCTTTTTCTCCAATAACAAAAACATGAGTAAAACACAACTTTATGAAAAAGTAAAAGATATCCAGCATACGCTCAACGGTCTTGACAATGTTGCCGTTACAGAGCTCAAAGGTGGAAACAAGCACCAGTTCAACATAGAAGTGGATCTTTACAAACTCTCCGGCTATAACCTTTCTATGGGTCAGATCGTTCAGGCAGTTCAATCGCTTGCATACAATGTACCTGCAATAAAAAACAGAACAAAAGACAATGAGATCGTCATGGTTGGCGTACAAAATGCCATAGAGAGTGCTGATGATATCGGTAACATCATAGTAGCTGAATATATGGGCTCTCCAATATATCTCAATCAAGTAGCAAAGGTGCAAAGCTCTTATGATATTCAAAACTTTAAATCTGCCCAGATCAGCATAAACAATGGTGATACAGAGTTCACACCTTTGCAAGATCAGGTCACACTCACAGTCTCAAAACTTCAAGGTACCAACGCGGTTGTGATCGCTGATGAAATCAAAACACAACTAGAAGAGCTAAAGGAGACTTTGGCTAAAGATGGTATCAACTATGTTATCACAAGAAATGACGGTGAAAGAGCAAATGAAGCGGTTAATGAACTTGTTTTTCACCTCGTTCTCTCTATAGTTATCATCGCTATTTTACTTGTACTTGTACTTGGCTGGAGAGAATCACTTATCGTTACTTTTACGGTACCTGCCATTTTAGCGATCACTTTGTTCATAGCATACCTAACGGGGCAAACGATCAACAGAATCACCCTGTTTGCTTTCTTGTTATCGCTTGGGCTTCTTGTGGATGCTGCTATTATTGTGATTGAAAATATTCACAGACACTACCATTCGGTTGAATCTGCACACGAGGATGTTGATGATCTTATGATCAAAGCAACAGATGAGATCGGACCGCCGACAAACATCGCAACCTTGGCTATTATCATGACAATGGTGCCTATGGCGTTTGTTGGTCAGATGATGGGACAGTTTATGAAACCGATTCCAGCAAATGTGCCGGTAGCTCTTGTAGCTTCCCTATTTGTCGCATATATATTTACACCTTATTTAGCACTCAGAATGCTGAAAAAACCAGACCATCATAACCAAAAGAAAGGGGGCCATTAATGTTTAAAAAATTTGAACTTATTCTTTTAGGCGCCATTGAAAGCCCTATGAAAAGAAGAATGATTCTTTTAGGGACTCTTGTAGCATTTATTTTATCTGTACTTATGATAGCTCCTACCAAAATGGTACTTGCAAAAATGCTTCCGGGAAAAAACAACGATACATTTACTATCTATGCAACCTTGGCAAATGGAAGTTCCATACAGCAGACTAAACGTGTAACTGATTGTATCGTGCAACATATCCAAAAAGAAAAAGAGGTTACAGACACAGAAGTGTTCCTTGGTATGGGAGCACCGCTTGATTTTGCAGGTCTCATCAAGGGTTCTCATTTCAAGAACTCTGAAAATGTTGCTGAAATTGTGTTAAACCTTACTAAAAAACATGACAGAAGCGAACCTTCATACTTTATGGTTCAGAGAATGAGACCGGCTGTGACACAAGAGTGTGGCTCAATCTATCCAAATACTGTTATCTCCTTTGTAGAGCCACCGGCAGGTCCTCCGGTACTTGCTGCTATCGTAGCCGAAATCTATGGTGATAATGCAGAGGGTATCAGAACATTGGCATACAGAGTTTCTGAAATATTTAAAAAAACAGAAGGTCTTGTTGATGTTGATGTTATGGAAGATGAGATCTATGATACATTTGAAATAAAGGTAAACCCCACAAAAGTAGCTCGCTCAGGTGTTTCCGTAAAACAGCTCAACGATATTTTATATCTTGCGTTTGAGGGGATGGATATAGCGGTTAAAAATTCTCATGTATATAATAATCAAATTCCGATCTATCTCTCTTTGAGTCAAGACTCTAAAAAGTTTACAAAAAAAGATATCAAAGCTGTTACCATGAAGCTTACATCTTTAAAGCTTATGAATAAAATGGGAATGATGACACCAATCACAGAACTGGTAAGCATAATCCCTAAAAAATCAAACCCAATGATTATGAGTAAAAACCTTCATCAAATGACAAATGTAGTTGCTGAGACAGATATGGTCTCTCAGGTATACCCTCTTATGGAAGCTAGAGATGCTATTTTAAACACCTTCAGCGATACTTATGATATAGAAAAGATCGGTTTATTTGATCTGCAACTCACAGATAAGCAAACAGGAAAAGTTTACAAACTCGTCTGGGATGGGGAGATGAAGGTCACACTTGATACATTTGCGCAACTTGGCGGTGCATTTATCGCTGCTCTTGTTCTTATATTTTTACTGATGGTGATCTACTACAAAAGTTATACGCTAAGTGGCATCATACTTCTAGGTTCATTCCTCTCTATTATTGGTGTGATTGTCGGTCACTGGATCATGAATCTCTTTACAGCAGATACATTCTTCCTTACCGCAACATCACTGATAGGGTTTATTGCCCTCATTGGTATCAGTTCACGTAACTCCTTGTTACTCATCGACTTTACCAAATCACTTATGGATGAAAAAGGTATGCATAAAGCAGAAGCGATCTCGTTTGCCGCAGCGACTCGTGCAAAGCCGATCTTTTTAACTGCAGCGGCCATTATACTTGCTTCGGCACTTCTTGCGGGTGATGCTGTATTTGGTGGTTTAGGTGTTGCTCTTATGTTTGGAACAATCGCAGCTGTCATAGCTTCTTTAGTTGTTGTTCCTGTTCTTCTTTACAATGCCGATCTGGAACGTCATTTCAACTTCCACGAGAAAAAAGCTGTATCTGTAAACGATCCACTCTAACAAAAACAAAAGAGATCTTCCCATTTGATTATGGGGAGTTCTCTGCTTATCTCATTATTTACCCTCATCTAAGTCACTATAAGGCAATTCCAAAGCTTTGACACTACCAATAGCATTACCGGCAATCCCTTTGATAGATCCATACATCCCAATCGTATTTTCCAACACTTTGTCTATCTGTTTTTCTCTTTGTTTCCAGATTCTAGCCATTGAACGCTTTTCACTATCCAGATCACTTTGCATCTGAGTAAAACCCTCTACAATAGCTTCGATTTGCATACTAAACTCTGTACTGGTAAGATAGCTATAGAGTAAGCTCATTTTATCTGTTTTATTTTCCTCGCCTTTTTTAGCATGACTGAGTTTTATAACACTTTCTCTCAGTACTGAAGACAGACCTTTAAACTCTTCAAAAGTACATACCCAAACACCTTCTACTAAACCCATTCTATCCAAACCTGAGGGTAATACCTGAGTAACCAATACACCGACATCTACCCCTTTATCTCTCATGTCTGCTTTAAATTTTTCTATCCAGGTTTTTTGAAAGTCTTTTGTTCGTTTACTTTCGTAGTAAATCTTTCCACAGTTTTGAACCTCTCTTGTATGTACCACTTGGATACAGTCAGCTCCTCTTGCACCCTTTTTTATCTCTACTATGGCATCAAATGGATACTTACTCGCAAGATACTCCTCTATGGCCAGCTCTTGCACTTCCCCTTGGAGCTGCATACTTCCCTGTTC
>JALUKO010000064.1 GCA_027056525.1 Helicobacteraceae bacterium
TATGTTACTGGCTTCCCATACAGACCATGCACCATGGACTATTATTCGCTCGGACAATAAGAAAAAAGCCCGCATCAACTGTATCAAGCATATCTTGACTCATATTGATTATCCCGATAAAATAAAAAATCGAAAACTAAAACCAGACAGCAGTATCCGCATACATGCAAATGATGAGATTCGCATTATGGAAACAGAGATGTCTTTGAAAAAAATCAATTCTTAGGAGAATACATGAAAACATTGTTTTTAACTACACTGCTAGCCTTGAGTGTAGCCACTCTTTTTACGGCATGTGAAAGAAACGACTACCAACATCCACTTCACAGAAGTAAATAATTTTTTATAAGTGCTTATCTTCATATGCACTTATATCACCCTTTATTCATAAACTTTGGCTAAAATCTCTTTTTTATAAAGGTTCTATCTATGCTAAAAACACTTAATAAATTTACATATATGATACGACTTGGTTCAAGATATATTAAAATTTACAAAAAGACTTATTTTCACCCGTTCATTTCATACAAAGCGGCATATACCCAACTTTCACATGACAGACAAACATACTCGAACAAAGTTTTAAAGTACCTCAACATAGAAGTAAAGCTTATCGGTGAAGTACCCAAAAAAGACAAAGTCCTCTATGCTATAAACCACCGATCACTTCTGGACATCATAGTGATGGAGCACATCTTTTCAAGATACAGCAAAAATGGTGTTTGGATAGCAAAGCAGGAACTCTTTGACGCTTTTTATGGAGATTTTTTCAAATACAGTGGTTGTATAAGTGTCGATATCGAAAACAGAAAGGGTCTTCTGAGTTTTTTTAAACAGATCAAACATACTCTTTCACGCGTATCCAACCTCAATATATATATTTTTCCTGAGGGGGAACGCAATAAAGAGGATGGAGTCAAGCCATTTCAAAGTGGTGCTCAAAAGATCGCTCAAGCAAATAAGCTGGATGTTGTACCGGTATTTATCAATGACAAGCTCGAAGAGGTTTTTAAAAATGCTCCCTTTAAACAGACCAAGATCGTAGAGGTGCATGTGGGTGAGGTTATCGATACAAAAAACCTTGAAGAGGAATATAGAAATTTTATGAACACAATAACAGGAACAGACAATGAATAAAATGAAACTCGGTGTCAACATAGACCATGTTGCAGTTTTAAGAGAAGCCAGACGTGTAAACGACCCTGATATCATGCACGCTCTGTATGTAGCTACAAACAATGGAGCCGATCAGATCACCATCCATTTAAGAGAGGACAGAAGACATATTCAGGATGTTGATGCACGAGATATCATTACACACTCAAGTATCCCTGTCAATCTCGAATGTGCCATAGACAAAGAGATACTCAGTATTGTTTGTGAGTTGCAACCTCACCGTGCCACCTTGGTACCCGAAAAACGCCAAGAGGTGACAACCGAGGGTGGACTTGATGTTTTTGGCTCTGCTGAGCAGATCAGAAGTGCTGTAGCACAGCTTCATGCAGCTTCCATACCTGTTTCACTTTTTGTAGATCCCTCCATAGAAGCTATGAAAAAATCAAAAGAGTTGGGTGCTGAGATGGTAGAGCTTCATACCGGCACCTTCGCAAATCTCTTTGCGATGCTCAACTCCTCGCTTGCTTACACAAACCACTCTGTAAAAGAGTTCGAGCTTCCACGATCAGAGCTCACACAAAAGCTTGAACAATCCCTGCAAGCCATTAAAGATGCTGCCGCCCATGCGCACTCAATCGGCTTGGAAGTTGCTGCGGGACATGGGCTGAACTACCACAATGTTTCTTATATGATGGAGATAGATGAGATTATCGAACTCAATATCGGTCAGAGTATTGTTGCCAGAAGTGTTTTTAGCGGTTTGGCAGAAGCTGTTCAAGAGATGAAAAAACTCACAACACGATGAGTACAAGTCATAAAAAACCAACCATCGCCTTAAGTGTCGGTGATCTTAACGGTGTTGGCATAGAGATAGCCCTTCGCTCTCACAAAGAGATCTCAGAAGTTTGTAGACCTCTGTACTGCATAAACGAAACCATGCTTCAAAAAGCTGCCCAACTTCTAAAGATCGAACTTCCAAACGATCTGCAACTCTCAGAAGTAGATGGCAACTTTGCCATACGTGTAGGTGAAGTCGATGCCGATGCGGGTCGTTACTCCTATGACTCCTTCAAAGAGTCCATAAAGCTTTGTGAAAACAAAAATGCTGATGCGATTGTAACCATGCCTATCCATAAAGAAGCATGGATGCAAGCGGGAGTTGAGTATAAAGGTCATACGGATCTGCTTCGTCATCACTTCCAAAAAGACGCCATAATGATGCTTGGATGTTCAAAGATGTATGTAGCACTTTTCACAGAGCATATACCTCTCAAAGAGGTGGCTTCTCATATAAAATATGAAAAAATTTTAGATTTTTTACTCAATCTTTATGAGAGTCTGCAAGTTTCAAAGATTGCTGTTTTAGGTCTTAATCCCCATGCAGGTGACAATGGTGTTTTAGGCGATGAAGAAAAAGAGATACTCAAAGCCATACACACTGCAAACAAAAAAATAGCTAAAGAGGTGTTTTATGGAGCTGTAGTTCCCGATATTGCCTTTACTCCGAGATTTAGAAATAATTTTACACATTTTGTAGCGATGTATCATGATCAAGGTTTGGCACCACTCAAAGCGCTTTACTTTGATGAAAGTGTAAACATCTCACTAAACCTGCCTATTATACGGACTTCTGTAGATCATGGAACAGCTTTTGACATCGCTTATAAAGGTGTTGCCAATACAAAAAGTTACCTCAATGCTATCACAAGTGCTCTTGAATTTATAAAGAACAAAGAAAAGTAAACGATAATAATTTTCCTTTAAGAAAAATTTGGTTATAATTCTTCTATCAAAAAGATAGTAATTATCTTTTAACATTTCATATAAACAGGTAGAACAAATGAAAAAAATCGCTATATCATTAGCAATGGTGACAACAGCATCATTGATGGCTTCCAACTTAGTTGATCAGGCAAAAAATGCAGGTTTAAAAGCAATTCCGAATTCTCAATCAGAATTACTTAAATTAATCGATGATCCAAGAAATCCTATCACTGATGCAAAAGTGGAGCTTGGTAAAAAGCTTTATTTTGATCCAAGACTTTCAAAAAGTGGTATCATTAGCTGTAATACATGTCACAACCTAAGTGAAGGTGGCGATGATGGTGTTCCCGCAGCAATCGGTCACAAATGGGCTGCAAATCCTCACCATCTAAACTCACCAACTGTTTATAATGCAGTGTTCTTTCAAGCACAGTTTTGGGATGGTCGTGAAAAAGATCTAGAAGCTCAGGCACAAGGTCCTATCCAAGCTCACCCGGAGATGGCTGCAACAAAAGGTCACGTTGAAAAAACAGTTACTTCTATGCCAAAGTATGTGAGTGACTTTAAAAAAGCATATGGAGATGACGTAAAAATCTCTTTTGAGCAGATTACAGATACGATCGCTCTTTTTGAAAGAATTCTTGTAACACCATCACCTTATGATGATTACCTAAACGGTTCAGAAGATGCAATGACACCTGCTCAAAAAGAGGGTTTAAAAACTTTTATTGACAAAGGGTGTGCAACATGTCACAGCGGCATCACTCTTGGTGGAGAGATGAACGCATTTAACGTAACAGGAACATATAAGTTCCAAGATGTCGGTAACTTTAAAGGTGATAAAAATGGTCTTATAAAAGTACCGACACTTCGTAACATCACAGAGACTGCACCATATTTTCATAATGGTCAATTCTGGAGTTTAAAAGACGCTATCAAAGAGATGGGACGTATCCAACTAGGAACAACTATCTCTGATAAAGAAGCAGCTTCTATAGAAGAGTTCTTTGGTGCGCTTGAGGGAAGAAAGCCTGAGATGTCCATCCCTATGCTTCCAGCTTCCACTGCAACTACACCAAAACCAAACCTTAACTAATCCAAAAAGAGACAACGACAGCGTTGTCTCTTTTCTTACTTTTTCTCTACCAAGCATATACTTATCTCTGATATAATCTAAAAATGAAAACAACACTCTTTATAGCCGCATTTTTAGGCGTTTTTTTACTTCTAAATATGTATATTTCAAAAAGACTCATAGCACATCTTGACCTTAAAGAAAAAACAAAAAGCTACCTGAGATGGTTTTTAGTTGTAAACTTTGTAGGCATCATAGGCTATATTCTTGCAAGGTACTACCCACACACTCCAAACTGGCTTTATTTTTTACTCTCGCTTCCTATTGGTGTTCTCTTTTTACTCTTTTGTACTGCTGTGGTATATGACATAAGCAGGATTGTACTTCAGAGAGTTCCACTTTCGCACAACAGAAGAAATTTTTTTAAAAAATCTCTTGATATCTCCTCTTTGCTTATTGCAACTTCGCTGAGTGCACGCTCGATGTACGAAGCAAAATTTGTTCAACTTCAAAAGGTAGATATCAGCCTTTTCAAGCTGAAAAAAAGTTACAAGATCGTACAGCTTAGCGATATTCATATAGGTGGTCTTATTGATGAAGCTTTTGTAAAAAATATCGTAGAGAGGGTTAACGAACTTAAACCCGATATTGTCGTGATCACAGGTGACCTTGTCGATATACAGATGCAGTACGCCAAACCTATCCTCAAGCACTTTGAGAAGCTCAAAACAACTTACGGTACTTATTTTATTGTAGGAAATCATGAATATTTTCATGGTGTACAAAATATCATAGATGAGGTCAAATCTTTAGGTATCACGGTGCTTGAGAACGAAAATACCTACATTGGTGATAAGGGTATGGGCTTTAACCTTGCAGGTGTTTATGATGTGATGGGATACAGAACCAACAGCTTTGTGCCCGATCTCGATAAAGCACTTGCAAACACCAGCCAAGATGCCCCGACCATACTTTTGGCACACCAGCCAAGATATATAGAGGAGATAAAAAAAGGGGTTGACCTTGTACTTAGCGGGCACACACACGGCGGGCAGCTCTACCCTTTTAGGTTCCTGGTCAAACTGCAACAACCCTATATAAGCGGTTTACACACCCATAAGAAAAACTTGCAGATCTATGTAAACAAAGGAACAGGTTTTTGGGGACCCCCTATGAGACTCGGTGCTTCTTCTGAGATTACCGAGATC
>JALUKO010000065.1 GCA_027056525.1 Helicobacteraceae bacterium
TCACTTTTATAGGTGTCTTTATAGTCTGTAAGAGCAACATAAGGAACCACTACGAAGTTTGCTGCTAAGAGGTTACCAACAATACTCCCAAGCATAAAGAAAAGAAAAAAAGCTTTGTTCATCACTGACAGTTTTTACAAACTCCGGATAAAACCAAGTTGGCTTTGTCTATTTTAAAACTGCTTATCTGTTTTGCTTCATCTATGATAGCATCTAAATCGATAGTGACATCTTCAACTTCGCCACAGCTGTCACAGACTAAGTGTGAGTGTGCTGTTTTTGTAAGCTCATAAACTGATTTGGCATTTGGGATTTTCACTTCTTGAATAAAAGAGTTTTCCATCATCAGGTTAATATTTTTATAAATAGTCGCTAAAGATATCGAGTTGAACTTTTTTAGCATCAACTCATACAGCACCTCTATGCTCATGTGTCCATTGATATATAAAGCATCACTGATCGCCAATCTTTGCGGTGTTGCCTTTAAGTTATGTTTACGTAATTCATCAGTATAATTAATCATGATGTAATTATACACTAAAAAACTTTAAGCGATAAAGATTATATATTAGGTTTAATGGTACTATAATTTATCAAAGGATAAAATTTATCTTTAAAATAAAGGAGTATATAATGAGACAGTACGAAACTTATAAGTGTAATAAGTGTGGCAATGTTGTAGAAGTTCAAAATGTTGGAGGTGGAACACTTAGTTGTTGTGGTGAAGATATGGAGTGTATTACTACAAATTTGACTATGGTGAATTTACTCAAAGCTTTTGCGGGTGAGTCACAAGCAAGAAACAAGTATGAGTATTTTGCAAAAGTAGCTCAAAAAGAGGGTTATAGAGATATAGCCGAACATTTCCAAAGAGCAGCGAACAATGAAAAAACTCATGCTAAACTAGAGTTGTCACTTCACAACAGAATGTTGACAGAGAGTGAAAACAACTTTGGCAATACAGCTGAAAATCTTCAAATGGCAATAGACGGTGAAAGTTATGAAAATATAACTATGTACCCGGATTTTGCTCAAATAGCTAAAGATGAAGGTCATAAAGAGGCAGCAACACTCTTTAATGGCATAGGTAAAATAGAAGTAGAACATGAAAAAATGTTCCAAATGTTACTTGATAGACTCAATGCCGGCGAAGAGTTTGTAAGTGATAATGAAGAGGAAGCCTGGATCTGTGAAGTGTGTGGACATATCCATTATGGTAAAAAAGCATTGAAAAAATGCCCAGTTTGTAAACACCCACAAGAGTATCAGTCAAGACTTAACTCTAAAAAGTAAGTTTATAAAGTGCTTAAAGAGCACTTTATAATAAATTTCCATCTTTATCTACTGCGTTCAGCTGTAGTCCATCAGGACCGGAGCTATTTTCAGGTATCCATTTTCCTATACACTCTCTATCTTTTAAGCATGGATCTGTTAAGGCTTCTAAGAAGGCTACAAGATCAGCTACTTGTTCATCCGTTGCATTAATATTTTGGTGAGGTGATATTCCAAAAGCTTTGTTTGCCTGCAACTGCGTTAAAGCTTTTTGTGTATTTACAGTAGAGTTCGTTGTATTGACATTTTCATCAAGCTGAGTAAAATCATAATTGGCTATAGCTTCATCAGGATTGATCATATGTCTTACCATCGCTTCAAGTGTTGTGTAAGCTCCGTCATGCCCCCAAGGTCCTGTCATTTCTACATTGAGAAGTGTAGGGGTTCTAAACGCGTACTTATCTGTTGCTGTTTGGTTAAAACGTCCAAAATCTTCATAGTTGCTGTTTTTTCCTTGACCCACTTGAGGTACTGCCATCACGTGAAAACTCTCATCTGTAAAGAAATCGCCACTGTGGCATGTTGTACAACTCATACCACCGTCTCCATAAGAGTTGAAAAAGAGTTTTGCACCACGTTTTGCAGCTTCTGAGATAGCGTTTTTGTCACCTTGAACATATTTTTTCCAAGGTGAATTGACAAAAAGCTGTGAACGCTCATATTCTCCAATAGCATCTACAATATTTGCAAAAGTTATGGAGTTAGCACCGTATATAGGAGTAAACGCATCTTGCCAGCTGTTTGGAATATAATCAGCAGCCGTGTCATCACTTAAACGTAGTGCTAAATGCATACGAGTGGCATTGTTGTCTCCGTTGAGTTCAAAAGAAAAACCTTTCATCTCTTCGTGGGATGTAACAGGGAATCGAGCCTGTGCAACTGCGAGGTTGGCTCCGGCACTATCATCAATAACACCAAAGGCTGTGTCTGGTGTACGGATACCGGTTACATTTCCCTCAACAACGTTTTCAACGCGTCCATCCCAAAACAATGATCTTTTAAAGAGAGCTACATTATAGGTTGAAGGTGCATTCCTAGGAACTAAAGCATAACCATTGTTGTAATGAGAAGCTGCCGGATCATAAAGACGACCTTCCCCAAGAAGATCAGGCTCTAAAGACTCCACACCTATAGAGAGCGAAAGCTTATCTCCACCACCAAGGGCAGGGTGGTGACATGTCACGCATGCGGAGTCTTTATCACCACCTAATGCTTTGGTATAAAAAAGCTTCATCCCAAGCTGTGCTTTTGGATCTTCAACACTTGGGATATTTAAGCCAATGGAGGGATCCCCTTTTAAAGCATTCTCTTTTATGATATTTGTGAGTTGCTCATCAATCGTCAGTGAGCTATCACACTCTCCACATTTTCCATCAAGATCACACCCTGTAAAAAGAAGTGCAGAAAACACCCCAGATATTAGTAAAACAGTTTTTAACATAATCATCCTTATAGTTATTATCACCTTAACATATGATACTACGAATAAAATAAAATTTTTTTTAATTTGATATTATAATTACTATTAAAGGCACTTATGGAAAAAGTTTATTTTTTAGAGGTAGAGATAGTATATCAAGCTAAAAAAAGATATAAAAATTGAATTGTCATATTTAATTGTTGAATAGGCGTTTTAAGGAGTTTATTGATGGCTCCGGATACTGGATTCGAACCAGTGACCAAGTGATTAACAGTCACCTACTCTACCGCTGAGCTAATCCGGAATATGAGAAGCGTTTAGAAAAAGTAAACTGCTTTACTTTTTTAGCTTTGGAACCGCAATCGATGTGCTTCTGCACCGATGAGGACAAATCCAAAAATAAATGGCTCCGGATACTGGATTCGAACCAGTGACCAAGTGATTAACAGTCACCTACTCTACCGCTGAGCTAATCCGGAATATTTATTGAGCCGAAATTATACTTCATGAACCTTAAAAAGTCAAGCAATTCTTACTACTTTGAGCGTTTTCTTTTTATATTTTCAAAAGGGATATAAAATTCCAAATTTCCAACCTCTTTTTTTATGATTTTTGATTCATCAAGAAGTTTTTCTAAGCGTTTTTTACTTTGTTCATCAAAGAGCAGATCTATGTCATCTTTTGTAAGTGGTCGTTTATCTAGAGTGTTAATGATCTCATCTTCATCATAAGTACTGTTATTTGGCTCGGCATGTACCCTTGAGGCTATGTGTATAGGCAAAGAGGGCTCAAACATCTGCGCGATAGAATGAAGCTCTTTGAAGCTTATACCAACGACGGGGTAGGCGGGTGGTCTGTCTATGGTTCCCAGATCGATTCTGTTAGCTTTGATATTTTTAAGTACGATATTGAGTTTTTGAACTTCCTCTTGTGTGTCGTTGAGTCCATGCACAAACAAAACTTCTATGAACAGTTTGCCCTTGTAAACATTGCTAAACTCTATAACTTTTTTTACAACATCATCTATATCTATGTTCTCGTGCGGTCTGTCTATTTTTTTGAACACCTCGTGAGAGACTGCATCTAAAGAGAGTTTAACCTGATCAAGCTTGAGAAGTGTTTGAAACGTGTTTTGATCAACAAGATTTGCGCTGTTTGTAAGTATAAGGGTTTGTGTATTATTTTTGAGTTTATTGAGCTCATCTATGAGTTCATTTAGATGTGGATAGAGTGTTGGTTCCCCGTTTGCAGTAAGAGTAATAACATCGATTTTATCATCTAAATGCTTTGTCAGTTCACTGATGATACGCTCAACTGAAACAACGTTACTTTGAGAAGCTACAGTTGCCATGGGGGCAAGTTCACAGTAAAGGCAGTCAAAGTTGCATTGTTTAGAGTTTGGAGAGAGATCAACCCCTAAACTCATGCCAAAACGGCGTGAGTTTACAGGACCAAATATAATGTTATTTTTTTCCACTGATACGTTGACATTCACTAACGAAGTGTTTTGCATTTTCAACAGGAACATCTGGAAGTATTCCATGTCCAAGGTTAAATATGTGACGTTTTCCATCCATAACCGCATGGATATCTTTTATAGACTCTGTTGTCATCTCTTGTGAGTAGAGGCGACATGGCTCCATGTTTCCTTGAAGTACATATTTGTCTCCAAGTTTCTCTTTTGCAAGGGACATCGGCGTTGACCAGTCAACACCAAACACATCAAAGTTTCCATACACTTTGTCTAAAAATGCTGGAATACCCTTAGGAAACATGATCACCGGAATATGAGGGTATTTCTCTTTTAGGTATTCTGCGATCTCAACCATATACTTCCAAGAGAACTCATCATATTTAGACGGCTCGATGGCAGCAGCCCAGCTATCAAAAATCTGTACAACATCCACACCGGCTTGGATCTGTTTTTCCATATAAAGTTTTACCACTTCTGTAACTTTTGCAAGAATTTTATGAAGTAGCTCAGGGTTTGAATACATCATTTTTTTACATATATTATATGTTTTTGTACCTTGACCTTCTATCATATATGTAGCAAGAGTCCATGGTGCACCTGTAAAACCGATGAGTGCTATTTCATCATCTCTTTCATCAAGTTGTTTTCTCAAAAGCTCTATAGTTTCATACACATATGTAAGTTTACTCGCTGCCTCATCACCACCTATCAGTCTATCTATATCTGCTTCATTTTCAATAGGATCGCTAAACTTTGGACCTTCCCCTTTAACAAAAGAGAGATCCATTCCCATCTCATCCGGGATAACAAGAATATCACTGAACAAAATTGCAGCATCAACACCAACTATATCAAGTGGTTGTATGGTTACTTCTGCTGCTTTTTTAGGATCGTGACAAAGATTTAAAAAGTTTCCGGCTTCTGCACGAACAGCCAT
>JALUKO010000066.1 GCA_027056525.1 Helicobacteraceae bacterium
AACACTAACATAGCCAGATACTATGTCATCAAAGCTATAGGTGATGCTGTTTTGTGTATTTTCTGCCTGTATACTCATAAGTCTCGCACCCAGATCAAGATCCAGCCAATCCGTAACGATCAGTTTGGCACCTAGCTGTCCACCATAGTAAACATCTGATATTTCACGGTTCACGTTAGCCACATCATCATAATCTATACTCACAAGACCACCATTGACACCCAAATAAAAATCTAAGAAGCTTGCGACATGAAACATATAGTCCAGTTCTGCACCTAAGGTTGTAATTTTATTGAAATCGTTACCGGCAAAGTAACGACCACTTAAAAAAAGTCTATAGTCCTCTGTTTGTGCACCAATTTTCACTCCTCCATGACCTATATCCACATAGCCATCATTAATAGGAGCACCTTTTACATTGATACCGCCAAATCCACCTTCAAAACCTACTAAGGATTTTGTGTTATAGAGGTACTCAGAACCATTTGCCATAAGTGATGAACCTATTACTAAACTGCCTAAAAGTACTTTTTTTAAAACTTTTTTTATCATAAACTTCCCTTAATTCTCAAATTCATCTGCAACAGTGATATTGATGAGCTCTATACTACCCGTTTCACCTTTATTCTCAGTAACAGTAACATCAACATACACTACCCCATTACTTTGCAAACAATCATCAATGTTACCATTGGAATTACTTACGGCATTGATAGTAAGATTATCACTCACTTGAACATCATAGCCGATATTTGCATTTCTATACCATTCCGGTGCATCAGCGAGTCCAACCTTTATCCTATATGTTGTATTATTGACATCTCGTGGCACGGCAACTACTCTTGGCTCAAAACCTCGTCCCCTTAGAGTAAATTCTCGCGCTTCTCCAAACTTACCTTCAGTTGCTGTTTGAGCAGTTGAACCTACCATATTTACCCACACAACGATATCTTTTCCGGTTAGATAATAATCATAATCAAGTGTCAATTGTGCTCTTCCAAAAGCATCAAGCTTATTGCTGCCATCACTTACACGTAAATTTCCTACAGCTTCCGCTCCAGGCTCACACTGATAATCTCTTATGTTATTTCCTACTGCAAAGCCCAGGTTTGTTCTCGTTGTGTTGCCATCAAAGTTATCAACCAGTACCAACTCATCTGCTCCGGCTGTACCTACTCTCGTAAAATCCCACTTCCCTGAAGCATCATAATCATAGTCCATCCCAAAGGTGACTAAAACCTCATTGAGCTCATCCACATCAGTAAAATCAACATTTGCTGCACGAAACACATTGTTGGAAGGGTTAATAGTTGCTGTTGTTGTCGAGGGAACTGCCGCTGTATTTGGACGATAAAAAATTCGTTCACCATTCGTTGCATCTCGTGCATACCCTACGATAGCACCTACAGAGATCGCCGGATTTGTGTTGACCTCATTAGAATACTTATCGGTTGCCTTTACTGAATAATGCTCTTGAAACATTGCATTTTCCTCATCCCACCCGGTACTTGCATATGAAATACTTATGGAGGTAGGAGGTCCAGAGAGCACAACTATGTTAAAAATTTTCTCCAAAGTGGCATTATTTTCATTTGCATCAACAAAGTTTGCAGTGACTTTAATAGGAACAAGACCCGAGATGGTGTTAGTTTTGATATTGAGTGAAATATCATTTTTTCCGGTAAATGTCAAAGTATCTCCCACTTGACCGGCTGTATTTTCAATATCTATCAACGGGGTATTGAGCACTTCTACATTTATAGAAGTCACGTCTGTGTTATCAAGATTTTGTCCAGCTTCATCCTGCACATAAAAAGAGACTTGCTTGCTGCTCTGTAAACCGATAGTGACATTTTTATCATCCAGCAGGGAGGAGCCTAGCGTATATGTTTCAAGTATCACTTGATTTGCTTCTGGTTCATAAGTAAATGTAAGGTTTTTTACGGTTGCTTCATCTGAATCATGGTAAAAACCAAATATAGTACTTGTATCACCCGCATCAACCAGCGCCTGTAGATCTTTTGGACCTATATATGTAAAGGTTGCCTTTCCGTTTTCAACCGGTAAGGAGATATCGGAAAATGTACCTATATCTGTTCCTGTTCTTACTTTATCAGGATAGGCAATTACAATATTACCCCCTGTATAAGGTGCATTATTTGGTCCAAAAACCAATACTTCTATGGTTTTTACTTCACTGTTGAGTGTAAGTGTTTTTGCAGCTCCATCCGTAAATGCCACGGTTACCGTTCCGTTAACATCGATGGTGTTATCGGTTGTATTGACATCATCTACAGTTGTATCCGTAGTTGTATTTGTCGTATTGTATATCGTTTCACTATTATCTGTTCCACAAGCACTTATAAAAAACACCAGAAAAACGGACAAAACCAGACTTTTAAAACTCATAAATTACACCTTAAAAAAATTAAATTTTACAACGGCTCTATTATACCTTGTACCTTTTGAAGCTAACTTTAAATGTATCACATAAGTATTATTTTTTTAAATAATACTATGAGCACATACCACTGCACTGCTAAACGCCCATTGAAAGTTATAGCCACCTAACTCACCGGTAACATCGACCACTTCACCTATAAAGTAAAGGTTTTTTACTTTTTTTGTCTCTAAAGAATAAGCAAAAAGCTCATCTGCCAAAACACCGCCCCTGCTCACTTCTGCTTTGCTAAAGCCGAAATTGCCAGCAGGTGCGAAAGTATAGCTATGCAGCTCTTGCAATTTCTTATGCGTTGTGGCATCTATCTTTTTACACTCCATATCTTGCACATCTATGGCTTGTAAAAGAACCCTGGACAAACGTTTTGGAAGAGGCAAAACGGAGCTTATCTGCTTTTTAGAGTTTTTTACTAGTTGTGCAATATTGTGCTGTGGTAAAAAGTTTATGCTTATCTCCCCCCTTTTCCAGTACAGCGATCCACTTAGCACTGCGGGTCCACTGATCCCTTTATGGGTAAAAAGCATCTCCTCTGCCACAATTTTTTCCCCCACTTTTATATGCACATAGCAACTCAGACCACTTAACTCTTTCATCCAAAACTGCTCTTTTTGCAAGGTTAGACCCACAAGAGCAGGAGTAAACTCTTTCACACCCAAACCAAATCCCTTAGCGATACCAAGCCCCACATCACTTGCTCCAAGTGTGCTAAAGCTCTTACCTCCTGTAGCGACTACAAGCTTTTCACACCTCAAAAGAGTGTTGTGTGTTGTAACAACAAAAAGTTCCCCTTTTTTTTGTACTTCTGTGATCTTCTCATTGAGATAAAGATCATGGTGCTGTATCTTTTTTTTGAGTATATTGATGATCTCACCAGAAGAGTTTTTACAGAAATAATACCTGTTTTTTCTCAGCTCAAGCTCAACACCATTTTTAGCCAAAAAAGCCAAAAGCTCCTCTTTTGAAAAGATGCTTAAAGCATAACAAAGCAGTTCTTCATCTCCGTCATAATGATGCTCGTTCACACTGACATTTGTGATATTACATTTGCCGCCGCCTGATATTTTGAGTTTTTTTGCTATTTTTTCATTGCCCTCAACTATGGCAACACTAAGTGTTTTATCAAGGTGGGCTCCACACATAAGACCACTTGCTCCGGCACCTAAAATGAGTACGTCATATATTTTCATAAAGCAATTATACTAAATATCTTAGCTATAATGCGAGTAAAATTTAATTCCCCAGACTCTTGGGAAAAACGGAACGGTAAAGCAATGGCAAACAAACTTCACATAGTCTCTCTTGGATGTACCAAAAATCTCGTCGATACAGAAGTGATGATGGGAAAACTTCAAAACTTTGAACTAACAGATGCTCAAGAGGAAGCTGATGTTATCATCGTCAACACCTGCGGTTTTATAGATGCGGCAAAAGAGGAATCTATCAACACCGTTTTAAACCTTCATGATGCGAGAAAAGAGGACTCACTTCTAGTGATGGCAGGGTGTTTGAGTGAACGCTACAAAGAGGAGCTTGCCAGCGATATGCCTGAAGTAGATATTTTTACCGGTGTAGGTGACTATGACAAGATCGATGAACTACTCCAAGAAAAAAAGAGCCGCTTCTCTGATGAAGTGTTTCTCATAGATGGTGCCCAACGTGTGGTAACGGGCTCTACATACCATGCGTACATCAAGCTTTCAGAAGGGTGTAACCAAACATGTAGTTTTTGTGCCATCCCCTCTTTTAAGGGCAAGCTTCACTCGCGTGATCTTGATTCTATCGCAAAAGAGGTCAGCGCTCTTGTTGCAAAAGGGTACTATGATTTCTCTTTTGTCTCTCAAGATTCCAGCTCCTACCTGAGAGATCAAAACATCCAAGACGGACTCTCTTTGCTTATACAACGCATAGAGCTTATTGAGGGTGTCAAAAGTGCGCGCATACTCTACCTTTACCCCTCAACGACCACCATCACACTACTGAAAAATATTGCAAAAAGTAGCATCTTTCACAACTATTTTGATATGCCTATACAGCATATAAACGATGATATGCTTCGTATCATGAAACGCGGTTTTGGAAGAGATAAAACCTTGGAACTTCTAAAATTTATGAGAAATCTGCCAAATTCCTTTGTGCGAACCAGTTTTATAGTGGGGCACCCTCAAGAGAGTGAAGAGATGTTTGAAGAGATGTGCGACTTCGCACAAACTTTCGGCTTTGACAGAATCAATGTTTTTTCCTACTCTGATGAGGAAACAACTTCTGCTTTTGATATGAGCCAAAAAATTTCAGATGAAACCATTACCCATAGAGCAGAAGTGCTTGGTGCAATAGCTAAAGAGGTGATGCAAACATCACTTGAAAAAGAGATAGGCACAACTGCAAAGATAGTTATCGATGCACAAAGCAATGAGCATGAGTATCTTCTTAGTGCCAGAAAACTTCTTTGGGCACCTGAAATCGATGGAGAGATCTACGTTAACGACCGCACCAGTGATGAAGAGCTGGAGTTTGGAAAAATCTATAAAGCAAAAATCACCGAGGTCATTGGTGATATCTTGACCGCTACAGTTGACAATGCTTGAAGAAAGTTCCCTACAACAGCTAAAAAATAAAAAAAACCTCCTTGCCTTCTCTGGAGGGGGTGACTCAACAGCACTTTTTTTCCTCCTGTTAGATAAGCATATCTCGTTTGA
>JALUKO010000067.1 GCA_027056525.1 Helicobacteraceae bacterium
AATTTATTTATTCTATCGCTTTAACAGGTTTAATCACGGCAACAATAACAGGATGTGGTGCACAGGCACCAAAGCCTAAAGAAGATGCGGACTTTCGTTGTAAACAAGAAAATGTACTTGCCCCGAAATGGACATGTGTTCCATTTGTAGAGGGTGCTTATGCAGGTGTCGGTATCGCAGAAAAAAGCGCTGCGGGTATGGGTCATATGAGAAGAGTCGCTATGGCAAACGGGCGCTCAGATTTGGCGCAACAGATCCAAACACAGGTAAAAGATAAAGTTGAACTCTTTACGCGCACAACGGGGGTAGCAGACACAGAAACCGTAGATAAAGTAACGACTGCAGTAACAAAACAAGTTGCAAAGGTTGATCTGCAGGGTTCCAAAGCTGTTGATTCATGGACAGCACCTTCTGGGAATCTTTACCTTCTCGTAACTGTGCCTGAGAGTACTGTGAATAATGAAGTAAAAAAAGCAGTAAAATCAAGCTTTCAAAATGACAATGCACTCTGGCAACAGTTTCAGTCAAAACAGGCACTAGAGGGTTTGGAAAAAGAGTTTCCGACAAACTAATGAACACCTTTTTAGCAAGAGAAAGAGTTTTTACTTTCTCTTTTGCTAACACTTCTTGCTTTACAATTCAAGCAATTTTTAAAAATCACACTCAAAATTAGCTATAATTTCAAAAATATTTCTACTTCTGTATATCACAAGGCTCTCATCATGAAAAAAATCGCCATAGTCGGTCGTCCAAACGTTGGAAAAAGTTCACTCTTTAACCGCTTAGTAAAAAAACGTGACGCTATCACCTCAGAACTTGCAGGAACTACTCGTGATGTTAAACGTAAAGTTGCTGTTATCAATAACAAAGAGGCTCTTCTTCTTGATACCGGAGGGCTTGACAAGGGATGTGAGCTTTTTGACAAAATCAAAGAGATGTCGCTTAAAGCTGCTTATGCGGCAGATATCATCTTGTACATGGTTGATGGCAAAGGGATTCCGGAAGATGATGATAAAAAACTTTTTTATGAACTTCAGGCGATGGGTAAAGATATCGCCCTTGTTGTCAACAAAATAGACAACGACAAAATGAAAGAAAAACTTTGGGATTATTATGAGTTTGGAACCGGTGATATATTTGGTATCTCCGTTTCTCACAACCGTAATACAGTGGAGCTTTTAGAGTGGATAGCAGACAAAATACCACAAAGCGACACAGTCAAAGAGGAAGAAGAAGATGATATAGAGATTATTGAGCAAGAGAGCATCAGCGATGAAGAGTTCTTTAGCAACACCCATGATGAAGAGGATGACGGCTTTACATACTGGGATGAGGATGAGATGGACGGTATCATTGAAGATGATTCTATCTTTGGTAATAATGACCGCATCAAAGAGTTTGATGAAGAAGATATAAACCATATCAAGATCGCAATTATCGGTCGTACAAATGTTGGCAAAAGCTCCCTTCTCAATGCTTTACTTGGTGAAGAGCGTTCGGTGGTAAGCTCTGTTGCGGGAACGACCATAGATCCCATAGATGAAACCATTGAGTATAAAGATAAGCAAATCACCTTTGTTGACACCGCCGGTCTTCGCCGTCGCGGTAAGATAGTGGGTATTGAAAAATATGCTCTTATGAGAACCAAAGAGATGCTTGAAAATGCAAATATGGCACTTATTGTTCTTGATGCAAGTGAGCCTTTTAAAGATCTTGATGAAAAAATAGCGGGGCTTGTGGATTCTAATCGTCTTGCTTCTATCATAGTGCTCAACAAATGGGATATCTCTAAACGTGAAGAGCACGACAAGATCATTAAAGAGATTCGTGACAGATTTAAATTCTTATCGTATGCTCCTATTATCACCCTGTCTGCAAAAAGCCACCTCAGAGTTGACAAACTTCACGACATGATTCTTGAGATCAATGAGAACTACTCCCAGAGAATACCGACAAGCAAGATCAATGAGGTTATAGAAAGAGCACTTAGACGCCATACACTTCCAAGTGTCAGCGGTCAGGTAATACGCATATATTATGCTACTCAGTATGAAACAAGACCACCAAAAATAGCAATAGTGATGAACAAGCCCAAAGGTCTGCACTTCACCTATAGAAGATACCTCACAAATAAACTCCGAGAGGCATTTAACTTTACAGGAACACCTGTTCTTTTTAAAGCAAAAAAAAGAGGAGAAAAGTAAAACCTTTTAAAAGGGTTTTATCACTACCATTGCGACAATGAGCAACATCAAAATGGTAGGTACTTCGTTGTAAACTCTAAAAAACTTTCCGCTTTTTGTGCATCTATCCTCTAAAAACTCTTTTCTGTATTTATCCAAAGAAAAGAAGTATGCTATAAGCAGTACAATAAAAAAGAGTTTTGCATGAAGCCACCCACCGCTAAAACCTATGATGTAGATAAGATAAGAACCACTAATAACTGTTGCCCACATAGATGGCACACCAATATATTTAAAAAGCTTCATCTCTTGAATCTTGGCAACTTCTACAAAGCCTTTATTGTCAATATTTTCTGCATGATAAACGAAAAGTCTTGGAAGATAAAACAAAACCGCGAACCATGAGATAAATGAAATGACGTGAAACCAGAGTACCCATTCGTACATACGAAATCCTTTAAAATTGTGTTTGTATATAAACAGTGTTATAGTTTGATCCACCGTTTGAGACATTGTTGATCAAGCCGTAAATGCCTGAGCGATGTTTAATCGCAAAACCTAAAAATGTACCATACAAAGTTTTTGAATGCAATAATCTCCCTATATCGGTATCTATACTGATATCAAGATAGTTCAAAAAATGAGAGTTATTGTCATTCTCTTTTGTAGCTTCCAAATACTCTGTATATAAAACAGCACTTGTATAAGAGACACCTTCACCCAAGCCCAAACGAACTTTTTTATGAAAAAAATTCCAGTACGCCTTGATATAGAGAGTAACCTCATAAATATCATCGCGTCCATCAGCTTCATAAAAATGGCTCAATCCACTTTTTACATAGATATCTATAGGTTTATTATAAGCTTGTGTAGCTAAAAGATAACCCCCATCAAGAGCTAATACCCTTAAATCATAGGGATGAGACTTGATATTACCCATAAGTATTTGACCAAGATCACTGTCTGTTACCTTGCCATACGCCACTCGTAGTGAGTAATCTTTTTGTGCATAAAGGTTCATTACTAAAAAGAGAAGAAGCAAATATTTCAAAACAATCCTAAAAAAGTATGGTGAAAATATTATGGCACACCCGAAGATAGATGTGCCTAAAAAAACTACTCAGCGTCTAAAACTTCAAGATCTTTAACAGACACTGCCTGTTTGTCGATCACTTTCGTGTGTAGGCGGCGAAGCGCTTTATTGGCTCTGTCAATTGCCAGATCGATAGCCGCATCCAAAACATCATCTGTTTGGTTGATAACAACAGGGTTTGCATGTGCAATATGAATATCAAACTCGATAGACACCCCTTTTTTCTCTGCAACAACATTCACATGTACACTTGTAATATCTAACTGAAATTTTTTAAATGCTTCAATTGCAGACTCAATATGAGCTCTTGTATTGTCATTTAATGTTACACCTTTTGCACGTATTTGTACATTCATCTTACATCCTTTAGCTTGTGGCGATAAAACGCCTTTCTATATTTCGCAATGCTAACATATTCAAGCTGAAAAGGTGATTTAGATAAGTTCCTTTTGCTATAATGTCACAAAAAATTTTCAGGAATATATTTATGAGAGTATTAACTGGTATTCAACCATCGGGTGACCTACATATCGGAAACTACTTTGGCTCTATCAAACAGATGGTAGATGCTCAAAAAAGTGGAGAAACTTTTGCTTTTATAGCAAACTATCACGCCATGAGCAGTGGAAACGGTGGAGAGAAACTCGCCAAGCTTACCATGCAAACAGCCACAGACTTTTTAAGCCTCGGGATAGATCCCAAAGTATCAACTTTTTGGGTGCAGTCCGATGTCAAAGAGGTACTTGAGCTTTACTGGATACTCTCAGCATTTACACCTATGGGACTGCTTGAACGTGCTCACAGCTATAAAGACAAAACAGCCAAAGGGATAGCGGCGAACCATTCACTTTTTTCTTATCCTGTCCTTATGGCAGCAGATATTTTACTCTACTCTCCGGATATCATTCCTGTTGGAAAAGATCAGATCCAGCATGTTGAGATCGCCCGTGATATAGCTGTAAAGTTTAACAATCAATATGGTGATATTTTAAAAATACCCGAGTTTCAGGTTCAAGAGGAGGTTCAAACAGTTCCCGGAACCGATGGGCAAAAAATGTCTAAGAGCTACGGCAATACCGTCAACATTTTTGGTGAAGAGAAAAAACAACTCAAAACAATCAAAAAGATAGTGACAGAAGCTGTGCCTATGCAAGAGCCAAAAGAGTACAAAGAGTGTAATGTTTATAATATGGCAAAACTTTTTCTAAACAGCGATGAACTGCTTGAACTGCAAAACAGATACACTCGCGGCGGTGAAGGTCATGGACATTTCAAGCTCTATCTTGCCGATGTTATGTGGGAGTATTTTAAGCCTTATAGAGAAAAAAGAGACTACTACCTAAGCAATCAAGATGAAGTAAGAGAGATACTAAAAGAGGGTGCCAAAAAGGCTCAAGAGGTCGCACTTCCAATGATAGAGAAGATCAGAAGAGTTACCGGAGTAAAGTACTAACTTTACTTCTGTAACTCTAAGCTTGCACTTGTGACTAAACTTTTTCTTGACCAGATCGGATCTTTGAGTTTGAGCAGGGATCGAACCTCATCATTAACCAAACGATAATAGACTTTCACTTCTATACTTGTCGCTTTTTGTATTTTAGCAATTTTAATGACCTTTTCCCCTTTTGCGGGAACACTCATATCTTTAGAGGCTTTTATTGCCAAATGAGCGACAGAAGCTCTCTCCCCTTTTCTTGTAAAGTACCTTGTCAGAGAAAGTATTTGCTTCTCAATCACTCTCGTACCTTTTTTATACAACATCTCAATCAAGAGCTCCCTTGAACCAAAACCACTTGGGATATTATGGGGATTTGGATTAAAAAGAGTAAGAGCAATATCATCAGCTTCCTCTTTAAGCG
>JALUKO010000068.1 GCA_027056525.1 Helicobacteraceae bacterium
CTAATTTTTCTATGTTAAACTATTTGAAAATTTACTTATATGGATTGTAATTATGTTTCATGTAATTTTGCAAAATATAGATCTGATTGAGAACAATCAAGATAAAATCTTAGATTCATGGATGCACAATGAAATTGTCAATCAGACACTGAGAAAAAACGGTTTTGAGATAACTTTTTTCAAAGAGAAGTTTGCTTGTAAAGTTTTAGAGTTTGCAATCAGCGTAGTTAAATCTGAAAATAAACTTGGAAGCTGCCCGGTTATAGGGGTCATGTTACTTTTATTTAAAAAGAAAAATATTCCTCTCTCAGATATTTTTATGATCTGCGTTCATCTTAAAAATACACTTTTAAGCTTTATGCGCAAAGAATCACTTTTAAATGAAGGTATGATCGAAGAGATTGCTTTGCTGATGGATTATAATTTTAAAGGGGTGATTGATGATTATGTCGCGTTATATTATAAAGATACACGAATACCCTCAAAGATCAGTGCAAAAAAAGAGAAAAAGGAAGAACAAACTGATACTGACAATACTCTAGTTTCAAATACACTCCAAACAACATCTGCACAAGATTATCTTCAAGAAGTAGATATCGACATGGGAATTATCCAAGAACTTGATGAACTTGAATCAGATACTCTAGATGCAATTGATTCAGAAAAAGAGATAACTCAAAACTCTCTTTTAGAGTCTGCCAATCTGTTTGAAAAATACGCAAAAGTTTTAAACATGATGTATGAGTTTGATGAGCTATCATACACTTTGACAATACTTAAAGATCTTCTCACTACAACAGCTCTGGAAACTATTGATAAGAGTATGCTAAACATGATCTCTGTCTATTTAAAGGCAATTATCAGTGATCTTCAAAGTTGGAGGATGGGTATATTTATTACTCACGAAGTTGAAGATATTCACTATCTTGATAAAACCCTGATGAGCAGTATTGCGCAGCTTGAAGTGCTACTACTACCCAAAGAAGAGTGTAGTGATGAAGATGAGATAGAGTTTTTTTAAACTCTATCTTTGTGCTTCTTTTAAAGAGTCTGCAATTAAAAATGCAAGTTCTAACGCCTGGTCTGCATTTAAACGCGGATCACAATGTGTATGATAACGTGAGCTTAGATCTTCTTCTGTTACGGTAAATGTTCCACCTATGCACTCTGTTACATTTTTACCTGTCATTTCAAGATGAACTCCACCGCCAAACGTTCCCTCTGCACGATGTACTTGGAAGAACTGTTTCATTTCTCTAAGAATTGCATCGACAGGACGGGTTTTATAGTTGTTTGAAGATTTTATGGTATTGCCGTGCATCGGATCACACGACCATACAACTTTCATACCTTCACGCTCAATAGCTCGGATCAGTTTTGGCATCCCCTCACCCACTTTATCTGCACCCATTCTCACAATAATATTTAAACGTCCGGCTTCATTATCAGGATTTAAAGTTTGAACAAGTCTTACAAGATCCTCAGGATCCATCGTTGGGCCTGCTTTTACACCAATAGGATTTTTTACACCACGTAAGAACTCAACATGTGCACCATCGAGTTGACGTGTTCTGTCACCTATCCATAGCATATGAGCAGATGTATCATACCAATCACCTGTGATAGAGTCTTTTCTTGTAAATGCTTCTTCATACGGAAGTAGCAATGCTTCATGTGATGTATAAAAATCTGTTTCACGCAAAGTTCTATATGTTTTAGAAGTCACACCACACGCTTCCATGAAAGTCAGTGAGCGGTCTATATCTTCTGCAAGTTTCTCATATTTTTTACTCACTTCACTTTGATGTGCAAAATCGAGTGTCCATTTATGAACCTGATGTAGATCAGCTAAACCCCCCGATGCAAATGCACGAAGCAAATTTTGCGTAGCAGCTGCCTGATTATAAGCTTTTATCATGCGCTCAGGATCGGGAACACGTGCTTCTTTTGTAAATTCAACGCCATTGATGATATCGCCACGATACGAATCAAGTGTCACATCACCCAAAGTTTCAGTATTGCTTGAGCGTGGTTTTGCAAATTGACCGCCCAAACGACCAACCTTAACAACAGGAAGTCCTCCGGCATAGGTCATCACCACAGCCATCTGCATAAGTGCCTTGAAAGTATCGCGAATATTATCAGCATGAAATTCACTAAAACTCTCAGCACAATCCCCACCTTGAAGCAAAAATGCACGCCCCTGTGCAACATTGCCCAGTTGATTTTTAAGTGTGCGTGCTTCTCCTGCAAAAACAAGTGGAGGATAGTTTTTCAACTCCGAAAGAACACTATTGAGCTTTTCTTTGTTAGGATAAGTTGGTTGTTGTAAAATTGGTTTTTCTCTCCAACTTGTTGGACTCCAAATACTCATAATAAAACCTTAATATATATAATTTTCAGAATTTTACATAAATATACCTAAAACTGCTCTGATTAAGCACAAATATCTTAAAGATCTTCTATCCCTTTCTTATCTTTAAAACCTGCAAAAGCTTTTTTTATGCTTAAATATGTATAATGACGAAATATTTTTTAGGAAGTCACACCATGCAAAATGATGATTTAAGATCTCTTGTAAATAGCATATGTAACAATTTACTTGAACAGGTAGATGCGCATGAAGATACAACAAAAGAGCAGATTGTAAGCTATTTACGAGAATCTGCCAATATTATCTCAAGTATCAAACACAGTGATGTTACTTCTATAAACAATGCAAAACTGGTATTTTCCGATGCATATAAAGATATTGCCAAAGCAAGTTTAGTTTCCTATGAAAACACAAATGGGAAGTTTGAAGAGCTTGCACGTATGCATGGACAAACGCTCAAGCAGTGCATCGAAAAACAGAGCGATCTTCCAAGTATTGCAAAAACGCTCGATAAGATTCAGACTCATATGCTTGATGAGATAAAAAAAGCAAATGAGATCATCGCACAACTTACAAAACAGGTAAAAACCTTAGAAGTCAAATCAAACATTGATTCACTTACTAAAGTTTTTAACAGACGTGCCCTTACAAGCTACCTTAACGACATATGTAGTAAAAAAACTACCCCTGAGGATTTTCATCTGCTTGTGATAGATATTGATGATTTTAAAAAAATCAATGATAAACATGGACATGTAGCAGGAGATAAGGTGTTAATCTTTATAGCTAACATCATGCGAAAGACTCTAAGAGACGGAGACAAGATCTTTAGGTATGGCGGTGAAGAGTTTGTTGTGATCTTAAACCGTATCAATACTAAAGACTGCCTTCGCATCACCCAAAGACTTCTCAAAATAGTCAGCGAAAACAAACTAATCTACAAAAATGAGAGTCTCAATGTAACAATGAGCGCAGGGAGCACTTTTTTAGTTGATACAGACACCCCTGACTCACTCATAGCCAGAGCTGATACAGCTTTATACAAAGCTAAAAAGAATGGCAAAAATCAAATTTTTTCGGAAAATGCACATGGAATTTAATTACTTCGACATCGTAGCTTCAATCATAATCTTACTTTTAGGCTTAAAAGGGATTATCAATGGTTTTTTTAAAGAGGTCTTTGGCCTCATAGGTATTATCGGTGGTATTTTTATTGCCTCACGTGTGGGAGATGAAGTTGGACAATACCTAAGTGAGCTTATATTTAAGTTTGACAGCAATGCCGCTATCAGTTTCACAGGTTTTTTAGCCACATTAGCCCTCTTTTGGCTTTTTATGATCGCTGTAGGCTTTGGCTTTAAAAAGCTCTCTTCCATGAGTGGGCTCGGACCTGTTGATAAGATACTCGGTTTCATATTTGGTGCGGGTAAATTCTTTTTAATCGCAGCGGTTATTGCCTATGCAATGTACAATATCAAAGCTATCAGAACAACCATAGATGAAAGTATGGGTAACAGCATTTTATTCCCAATTCTTGTAGAAACCGGCGGCTATATCATGAAACTTGATCCTGTAGAGACCTCCACGGAGCTTAATTCAACCATGAGTAAGAGTGCTGCAGCTATGCAAAATAAGATCAACGAGACTATCAACAATTCAACACTTAAGATAGTTGAAGAAGCAAAACAGAAGATCAAACAAAGTATGCCCGATATCACCCAAGAGATAAATGTCACACGAGAGGAGAGTCAGTAAAATGCCTGATATAACGACTGATTTTAACGCCAGAACAGTTGAGTATAAACAACTTTTAAGCGATTTTAAATCGCTTCTTAAAAAGAATAATTTAAAATTTACCATACAAAGAGAAGTGATTTTAGAAACACTTTACAACTCAGATGAACACCTCACTCCAGAGTCTCTTCATCATCTCATTCAAGAGAAATATCCTGATCTTAAAACAGGTATCGCTACAGTGTACAGAACACTTGCTCTTTTGGAAGACTCAAGTATGGTCACCTCCCTCTCTTTTGGTGCTCAAGGGAAAAAGTATGAGCTTGGTGCAAAAAACCACCACGACCATATGATATGTACAGAGTGTGGCAATATCACAGAATTCGTTGATGAGCAGATTGAAGAGAGACAACACAAAATCGCAGATGAGCTCGGTTTTAAGATGAGTGACCACTCCATGCAGATATATGGTGTTTGTAAGAAATGTCAAACAAAACAATAAAATGAAGGAACTATAATTGGCTTTTGAAAATAAATTTATACAACAAAGAATTGAAAAAGCAGAGCTTCTGAGAAAAGAGGGGATCAACCCTTATTCCAATGACTCTCAAAGAAATACAACAATAGAAAAATACTTAAATGTAAACTCAGATATTGAAGAAAAAGAGGACAAACGTGATGAAAATCGTCACTATATAGTGAGTGGGCGTATCAAACTCTTTAGAATCATGGGTAAAGCCAGCTTCATCAAGATAGAAGATGAAAGCGGTATGTTACAAATCTATGTTGCACGTGACAATCTACCTGAAGGCTTCTATAACAATACTTTTAAAAAGAACATAGAGGTTGGTGATATAGTAGAAGTGAGTGGCTACCCTTTTGTAACCGGCAAGGGGGAGCTTTCACTTCATGCCAATAACGTAAAACTTTTAACAAAAGCGATTGCTCCTCTTCCGGAAAAATTTCATGGTGTTACAGACAAAGAGATCCGTTACAGAAAAAGATATCTTGATCTTATTATGAATTCAGAAGTGAGAAAAACATTTCAGATACGCTCTCGTGTTATATCGCTTACGAGACGTTTTTTCGAGGACAAGGGATTCTTGGAAGTTGAAACACCTATGATGCACCCTATTGCGGGTGGAGCAAATGCAAAACCATTTGTTACACACCATAATGCTTTGGGAATTGACAGATATTTAAGAATCGCTCCCGAGCTTTACCTCAAACGTCTTATAGTGGGTGGATTTGAAGCTGTTTTTGAGATCAACCGTAACTTTAGAAATGAGGGGATGGATGCTACGCACAACCCTGAATTTACTTCTATTGAGTTCTACTGGGCATATAAAACATATAAAGATCTTATAGAGATCACAAAAGAATATTTCCAATACCTTTTTGGGCATCTCAATCTCCCTGTGTTGCTCCCATATGGCGACTTGGAAGTAAATTTTGAAAACTTCCAAGAGATTCCTCTCATTAAATCGCTCAGCACTATCGGTGGTGTGCCTGAAGAGATCGTAAACGACAAAGAAAAAATCATAGAGTTTTTAAGCACTCAAAACATCACTATCAAGCCTGGTATGAACCTTGGACAGCTTCAAGGGGAACTTTTTGACGAATTTGTTGAAGAAAAACTGATTGACCCGACTTTCATCACTGAGTACCCTGTAGAGATCTCACCTCTAGCAAGAAGAAATGATGAAAACCCTGCTATCACTGAAAGGTTTGAGCTTTTTATTGCCGGTCGTGAGATCGCCAATGCATTCTCGGAGTTAAATGACCCACTGGATCAATATGAAAGATTTAAAGGGCAAGTCGATGCAAAAGAAGCAGGAGATGACGAAGCGCATGAGATGGATGAAGATTTCATAGATGCTCTCAGCTATGGAATGGCTCCAACTGCAGGACAGGGCATAGGGATAGACAGACTTGTTATGCTTCTTACAAATGAACACAGCATACGTGATGTACTACTGTTCCCGGCGATGAAACCTCTACACAACGAAGAAAAAAATCTCGAAGAATAATTCTATTTATTATGGGAGCTGGCCACGAAACGGCAGAGCTCTCACTCATATAAAAGGTTATAAATGTACAAACAATTAGGTTTATTATTATCTTTTGCTACGGCCTCACTTCTCTTAAGCGCTTGTGCCGCAAAAACACCAAACAACATTGTAAAAATAGAGCAAGACAAACACAGAAATCTTAAAAAAAACATCAAAATTACCAACACTTCCAATGCCTATGAAGCATATGTAAATGATGACTATGAATTACAATACTTATGCTACAAGGGAGATACAAACAAATGCAATTACAAACAAGAAGATCTCACTTTTTGGGTCAATGACAAAGGATACTATCCACCCATAGCACCATCAACTTCAGGTGTACAGTGTGGGGTTGGAAGCTTTTTTGGTTGGTTAGCTATTTTTCCGATGAAACCCTTTGCAATACAAAACTATACAAAACGAAACGCTCAGATCTGCAATAATACATTTACGACACTCGATAGCACACAAATTGGAATAAGGTTTTTCTTTGGACTTATAACTTTCATGACACCCTTTGTCTCAGGAGGAACACTTCATACTGTAAAATTTGACAAAGAGGAGTTTACAGAAGCTGTCTATGTGAGCAATATAGAGAGTTTTCGCACAAAACTCTTTGAACTTACTTCATCATTCAATATTGAAGGGGGCTTTGATATCATTTACCTCGAAGAGGGTGATATATATGATAATCTGGAAGAAAAATATGAACAACTTCTCAATGAAACATCGAAAAAAGCAGGTATTATATTTTTAGAAAAAGAGAGCAACAAACTTCTAGCAATCAATGTTTTCAACAGATATAACGACAAAGATCTGATCACATCCATCTCTTTACAGATTCAGGATCTTCTCAAAGATATTGCAAAAAATGATCACTATACGCTCTCTTATGATGATATAAGCCCTTATATTCCAGCGGAAGTGAAACTTCCAAAGATCCCACCGGTGCCGACTCTACAAAAAGATGAGTTTGAGACAAAAGCAGAATTTGATCAAAGAGTCCAAAATGCCGTTGCATCAAGAGAAGAGCTCATCAGAGAGCTACAAAGAAAATACTCACTGGATGTTTATGAAAGAAATACCTACATTGACAACCTTCAAAAATCTTATGAGCTGTACCTCAAGCAAACAGCCCAAAATAAGAACAACATACGCAAAGAGTTAGAGGACTCTTTAGCTGTGCTCTCTAAGGTATTATTTATTGAAAACGTATCAGGTTATGAAGCAAAAAACTTTAAATATGATGCCGAAACTCAGAAGTTATACTTTAGTATATATTCACAAAGCAGAGGGTTTGAGCAAGAGGTCGTAGCGTCTGTGCCAGCATCAACAGCTAGAAAAATAAAACATCAAAAAAGTTTTAAAATTATCCCAGACATTGATGCAAACGACAACAAGATCTCCCTGCTTGGTTTTAAGATACTTGAGACAAATTCCAATGAAAGCTTTCAAACTGCTTATACAAATATAGACTATAAACCCCAACAAATGAAAGTCTCAATCCTTAGCAATAAAGAAAATATAGATAAAAAGCTCTCTAAGTATTTTAAAAAATATAAGCAAAAAGAGAACTCTATCGTCGATACTTCCAAAAAAGAGATCTGGTATATTGATATAGCCAAAAGCATTCATGCCAAAGTTCCAAAATGGTTTAGCAATCCAACCTCTAAGAATAAAATCATCGGCTACGGTGAAGGAAAAACCCTACAAGAAGCCAAGGCAAATGCCAGAGCTGATCTTTCATTTATGGTCAAAGTAAAAGTCAATACAGTATTTGAAAATACAAACAGCATAAACAATTTTAAAAGCTTTAACGAAGTCAAAGAGCAAACAAAACAATCATCCGATATTGAATTGAGTTATAACGATTATCAAGTCTATAAACAGGACAATGTTGACAATAGATGGTATGTCGGACTTGAATATATAAAATAATTATTCAGTCTTTTATTATCAAATCTTTAGTATAATCTCCGCAATTTTAACAAGGAATTTTATACTATGAGTTTTTTAAAAGAGTACGACAGCGAGATTTACGACTTATGTGAAAAAGAGCTTGAGCGTCAAACAGACCACTTGGAGATGATCGCATCTGAAAACTTCACACTTCCGGCAGTTATGGAAGCTATGGGAAGTGTATTTACAAACAAATATGCTGAGGGTTACCCGGGCAAACGCTACTATGGTGGCTGTGAATACGCTGATGGTGTTGAGCAGTTGGCAATCGACAGAGCCTGTGAGCTTTTTGGATGTAAATATGCAAATGTGCAACCACACTCAGGAAGTCAGGCAAACGGAGCTGTGTATGCCGGTCTTTTAAAAGCGGGTGATAAACTTTTAGGAATGGATCTTAGCCACGGTGGTCACTTAACACACGGTTCCAAACCTAGCTTCTCAGGTAAAAACTACCACTCTTTTACTTATGGTGTTGAGCTTGACGGTCGCATCAACTATGACAGAGTTATGGACATCGCTAAAATTGTTCAACCTAAGATTATTGTATGTGGTGCATCTGCATACGCTCGTGAGATCGACTTTAAACGCTTCCGTGAGATAGCTGATGAAGTTGGCGCGATTTTATTTGCCGACATTGCACACATTGCAGGTCTTGTAGCGGCAGGTGAGCACCCTAGCCCATTCCCTTATGCAGATGTTGTAACAACCACAACGCATAAAACATTGGCAGGTCCTCGCGGTGGTCTTATCCTGACAAATGATGAAGATATCGCTAAAAAGATGAACTCTGCGATCTTCCCTGCACTTCAAGGTGGACCGCTTGTTCACGTCATCGCGGCAAAAGCGGTAGGCTTCAAGTACAACCTAAGCCCTGAGTGGAAAGAGTACGCCAAACAGGTCAAGGCAAATGCAAAAGTTCTTGGTGAAGTTTTTGTAAAACGTGGATATAACGTAGTAAGTGGCGGGACAGACAATCACCTTATCCTTGTAAGTTTTGTTGGCACAGATATCTCCGGAAAAGATGCTGATGCAGCACTTGGCAATGCCGGTATCACCATCAACAAAAACACAGTTCCTGGTGAGACAAGAAGCCCATTTGTAACTTCCGGTATTCGTATTGGTTCAGCTGCACTGACAAGCCGCGGTATGAAAGAAAAAGAGTTTGAACTTATCGCAAACAAAATGGCAGATGTACTTGATGATATCAACAATACTGAACTTCAAGCAAGCATAAAAGAGGAACTCAAAGAGCTGGCTCAAAACTTTGTAATTTACAACCAACCAACATACTAAGGTAATTATGATGACTGCAATGGACTTAAAACTTATCAAAATGGTGAGTGATCACTACTGGATCAAAAGAGATACAGTCGTAGAAAAGTTAACCTTTAAAGGAAGAACTTTTTACAATAAATTTGAAAAGATTCAAGCTCCATTAACGCAGTCTATTATCTCGCAACACCTCAAAGGTGAGATCACGGTTGCTCATTCATTGATCAACAAACATAACAAAGTTGAAAATATTGTTATCGACTACAACGGCAGAGATCCTGAACGTTTTTATCATAAAACACAACTTCTTTTGCGTGAAGAGGGGTATATCAACTTTACCGCTTATAAAACAAAAACAGAAGGTCATCTTCATGTGTATATCCATAAGGGGCACACAACGCTACAAGAAGCGATACAGCTTGGCAAAATGCTCTCTATGAAGCTCGCTAGCAAACAGCCAAAACAGTGGAGAATGTTCCCCAATGCCGATATGCCAAATGAGTACAATATCCTTACCATACCTTATGAGGTATATGCAAAAGAGCGTGGAGCCTCCTGGTCCAAACATATGTAAATCTAATCTGCCGTCTTCTTGCTAAGTTATGAGATTTTTGGTATTATAGAACAAATAAAGTACAGGGTGGTATTATGGAAGAACAAAACGAGCTTAACGATATTATTTTAAACAAAGGTGGCAGCTCTAGCAATAACAAAAAAATCATACTTGCAGTTGCAACACTCGGTATTATTTTAATAGTTGTCATTATGCTTATGAATACTCTTGCATCGAAAGGTACTGACAACTTACCGCAAGCTGTTTTACCACCGGAACCAAAAACAAAGGTGACCCGGGAAGTTACAGAAGAACCTCTTTTTGAAGAGATAGAGGTTGTTCAAGAACAAACTCAGAGTAATAGTGATCTCGATAAGATAGCTAAAAGATTAAAAAAAGAGAGCTTGGTTGAACAAGAGAGTGCTTCTGAGAAGAAAATTCCTGCAGTGTCTGTAAAAACTCCACCAAAACCTAAAAATATAGAGAAAAAAACTCTGCAAAAAACACAACCGGCTCCGGCAGTCAACGCATACTATGTGCAAGTCGGTTCATTTTCAAAATATGAGCCAAACAAAAAATTTTTACAATCTATTACTAGCAAAGGGTATAGCTACAAATACCATAAGGTCACTGTAAATTCAAAAACACTCAACAAGGTACTTGTCGGTCCATTTTCAAGTGAAAAAGAAGCAAGAGGCGCGCTTAAAACTATAAGAAGCAGTATTGAACCGGGTGCTTTTTTAGTAAAACTTTAATCATAAAGCTCCCTCTGGAGCAATTTTTCAACAAGGCATTATTTTGATATATTCTAAACAGTTTACACTTGATCAATTAGCACCTATAGCTGTATACTCAAAACTTAAGGCTCTTTTTAAAGATGAGATAACATATCTTTTTGAGAGTGCCGGCCAATCGGAAGGTAACTACAGTTTTATCTGTATTGGAGCAAGAGAAAGACTTCAGTATATTAATGATAAAACGATCTATACTGATGCAAAAGGGATGGTGCATGAAAAAGATGAAAACCCTTTTAATTTTCTCAAAGAGTACTATAAAAAGATTGACACAAATATATACAAAGAAGCGGTAAAAGAGCTTGGTGTTGGTTATGTAGATGGCTTTATAGGCTATATCGGTTACGATATGGTCAAAGTTTTTGAACCGAAACTGCGCGCAAGTATGGATAACTTAAAAGATGAGCTTGATACTCCAGACCTTGATCTTATTCTTCCAAAAATGATTCTGGTATATTCTCATAAAAACCATCAGATCACCCTCGTGAGTACACTCAAAGAGTTTGAAGAAAAGTTCACCTTTATCCATGATGATCTCAAAGGAAGCTATACCTATAAACACAGGGTTTTTAATATTGGAGATGATAAGGGAAATTTTGCACACTCCAAAGAGAAGTTCTTTCAAATGATCGATGATTCAAAAGAGATGATACGAAGCGGTGATGTATTTCAGATCCTTATGACCAACCGTTTTACACGAAATATCAAAGTCGATCCTTTTAGTTTCTACCGCATACTCAGAACCAAGAACCCCTCCCCCTATATGTTTTTGATGGAATATGAAGATTTCAATATAGTCGGTTCCTCTCCGGAGGTGATGGTGCGTCTTACTGATGGTGAGCTTCTTCTTCGTCCTATTGCAGGAACACGTAAACGGGGTAAAACAAAAGAGCGTGACAAAGAGCTTGAATGCGAGCTTCTTGCCGATCCAAAAGAGTTGGCAGAACACTTAATGCTCATAGACCTTGGACGTAACGATGTTGGGCGTGTCGCAAAAGTAGGAACTGTCAAAGTAGAAGATATGATGCATATTGAAAGATTCTCTCATGTGATGCATATAGTCTCCGATGTTGTTGCCCAACTTGAAGAGGATAAAGATATGTTTGATCTTTTCATGGCAACATTTACGGCAGGGACAATGACTGGAGCACCAAAGATAAGAGCTATGGAGCTTATAGCAGAGTTTGAAGGTCTCAAACGTGGATTTTACAGTGGAAGTATAGGCTACTTTGGATTTGATGGCAATATGGACAGTGCAATCACTATCAGAAGTGCCATGGTTAAAGAGGACAAAGTAGTTCTTCAAGCGGGTGCGGGTGTGGTTGCTGACAGTGTCAATGAGTTGGAGTACTTGGAAGTGAACAATAAGCTTGGAGCCCTTATACACTCTCTTGAAGATCTTGATAAAAAAGAGTGCTAAGATGAAACTTTTTGCAATCTTTGGTGATCCTGTTACACACTCACGAAGTCCTTTGATGCACAACAATGTATTTTCCCACCTCAACTACAAAGGGTGTTATACGAGGGTTCACCTCACTGACGGCTCTAAACTCAAGCAGGTTTTTTTCGATCTTAAACTCAGCGGTGCCAATGTCACGGTTCCACATAAAGAGGAAGCTTACAATGCATGTGATGAAGTGCGGGGATTTGCGAAAAAAGTTGGTGTAGTCAACACACTCATCAACGAAAACGGTCGTCTTATAGGCTATAACACCGATGCGGATGGTTTTATGTTTGCCATTGAAGAGTTTAAGAAGATCAAAAATATCCTTGTTCTTGGAGCCGGTGGAACAGCAAAAGCTTTATCAGGCAGGTTCTTAGAAGACAACATCAATGTATCTGTACTCAACCGAAGTGAGAAAAGGCTACAGTACTTTTTGGAACTTGGATGCAGTTGCTATACGTGGGATACTTTTGAGGTGACAAACTATGACCTTGTTGTCAATACAACAAGTGCAGGACTCAAAGATGAAGAACTTCCCGCACCGACAGATATAATAGAATCTGTTTTAGACAACACCCGATATGCTGCAGATGCTATCTATGGAAAACTTACACCTTTTTTACAACTGGCAAAAGAAAAAAATATCACCTGTAAAGATGGTGCAGATATGCTTCTTGGACAAGGAGTACTGGCAAACGCACTTTTTACGAACAACACCTTGGCACTCAATGATATAAAGCTTTCTATGCAAGAAACTTTTCAGTTTTAATTTTTCACTGCTTTATTTACTGTGACACAAGAGTGCTTTTATCTTCAATGAAAAGTCAATGGAATCTCCGTTTTTTCGCTTCCCTTTTGCAAAAAAATTACCTTTATCATAATGGTATTTCATCATAACTGTTTCAGCACCTTTTTTAGTTTTTAGCTCTACACGAAGCGTTCCTGTTCGTGGCTTTCCTTTTACCCTTTTATCTGCATGGATCTCTAAAAGCTCAATTTCTACTCCATCAGCTTTTATCAATGAGCCAATAAAAATAGTTCTGAAATTTTTCCCACTCTTTACAATAGGAATATAAGCAGCCTTCTCAAAATCACCTACATGTTCAATATGTAGTCTCACATCACCAACTTGGGAAAGCTCACAACTGCCACCCTTATGTGTATTTGCAAAAAGCATTGAAATAACAAACACAAGAGAAAAAATAATCCTCACCATACAAGACCTTTTATTATAAACATTAAACATAATTCTAACGTGAATTTCTTAATTTATATCCAAGTACTACCAACATAGATTTATCATGAAAAGTTATCTAGAAAAACTAAACCCCACTGCAAACTTGTTGACATAGTTATCATAGTCTATGAGACTCTCAGTATATCCACTAAAGAGTTTTATATACAGGTATACATCTTTCATAATAGGATGTGATGCAGTTACCTGAGCACAGCCAAGCCCTGTAGCAATGTTACCTCTTGCCATAAATGTAAGCAGATTTTTACCAAAGAAGTATGAAAGATCGATCTCTGTAAATCCTGTATAGTCCATAAGATCAGGGTTATCATCAAGATCAGCTCCAAAGTAAGGTATCCAAACTTTCAAGCGTGTCACAAGCGTATCGTGTCTTAAACTCAAAACAGAATAAAGATAGTTCACACTTCTGGAACGATTTCCCGGGTTAAATTCACCCGGGGCATATTCAACATCTTCATTATTGCCCTGTCCGTTTGACATATGTGCGATCCCCACTTCCAAAGATTGCAACTTAAACAGTGAGTCATCTTTTATGGGAAATACTACAAATCCTTCAGGGTTGTAGTTCGTTTCTCGAAATGGGGATGATTTTGAATATATCTGCCAAAACGACTTCTGCGAATATGCCAAATAGTACCTTTCGTTTAAACCAAAAAGGTTGTAACCAAATTGCGACTTCAAACTAATCTGAAGCTCCGCCTCTATTCTTCTGTATGTATCACTTCTGACATATGACTTATACTTCCCCTCATCAAACCTGTAGCCATAAGGTAGTAAATAGTTCACTTTATGTGGAATAAGCCCAAAGTTTCCATCCATCCACTGTGTCATCGCTTTTTTTGCTTCAACATCCTTGACATCTTCAAAGCCATCCAAGAGTTGACTTTTCTCAGAAGCATAGATACTCACAACACATACAACTGCAATTATAAAATATTTTATCAAACCACTAGACCTTGACTCTATCTTCGAGTGCCCTGGTAAGCGAAAGAACATCAATATTTTCTAAACTCACTCCCGTTGGTACACCCTGTGCAATTTTACTAAAACGAACCTCATACGGTGTGAGTTTATCTTCTATGTATAGTATCACCGCATCATTGGCTATAGAGGGTGTCAAAGCAAAGATAACCTCTTTTACACCTGCTTTGACCATATTTTCCAAATGCGTTATACTCAATTCTTCAAGTGATTCAAGAACAAAATACTTTCCATCAAAAAGAGCATTTTCTTCCAAAAGAAGTATATCTTTTGCATTTTCCAAAATACACAGCTGCTCAGAGTTACGACTCTCATCAGAACATATAAAACAGAGTTCATCTTC
>JALUKO010000069.1 GCA_027056525.1 Helicobacteraceae bacterium
GTTACAAAAAAGTACTACTGGGCGCAATCTTGTTATTTTCTATAGCCAGCCTTCAGGCATCTCAAGCAAACGGCATGGGGAGCAAGGGAAAATTTTCACCTTTTTTAATAAACTCCAACAAGATGCCGCATATGACAAAGTTACTGAAAATGAATTGGCAAAACAAGGTGTTAAACCTCTCTGCACAACAAAAAGAACCTCTCTTGGAGATCAGAAAAAGAACGATGAAAGCGGTCATGGAACTTGCCCCTCAAGTAAAAAAACTTGAACACGAGATAGAGCGTCTAACGATGCAGAGAGAATCGGTCAAAGCTATATCGGAGATGCTCGATCAGTTAGCACAACTCAAAGCAGAGGCAAGCAAAGTGCATGTAAGATGTATTCATGATACACTCTCTGTATTGGAACCGAAACAGGTGGATTTTCTTCTAAAAAAATGATTTTTGTTTGATAATAAGTTTATAAAAAAGTGATATCTTAATAAACTGTTAAGTTTGTTAGTGCTAACATGCACATAACGCTATGACAATTAAGAGACAAATTATGAAAGAATATATACTTAAAGATGATGATTTTTTAGTATCACAAACTGACAAAAACGGCAATATACTTTTTGCAAATGATGACTTCTGTGAGGTTGCCGGTTATACTTTAGAAGAATTGGTCGGCAAGCCGCACAACATCGTTCGCCACCCGGATATGCCAAAAGCGGCATTTAAAGATCTCTGGGAAACTATAAAAAGTAACAAAATATGGAACGGTTATGTCAAAAATGCTACAAAAGATGGTGGTTTTTATTGGGTTTATGCTACAGTATATCCAATTTTTGATAAAGTACGAAATGTACAAACCTACCTCTCATGCAGGCGAAGGCCATCAAAGCAAGAGGTTGCAGACGCAGAAAAACTATATAAAACATTGAGTTGAGGAAGACTATGAATCTTACACAAAAAAACATTCTATTGTCTGTTGTATTTTTAATTTTATTAATCTCCCTGTTTTTAAGCCAGTCTATGATCGTTCATGCTGCACTTGTAGTGATCACTTTTGTCATAACACTTGTCTTAATGCTTAAAGAGTCTTCAAGTGCATCCAAAGATATCACCAAAATCATCCAAGAACTTGAAGAGCTTTTGGACTTTAAAAGAAATAAAGTTGAAATTGACGAATCGACCAATGATTACTTGCAAGAAAGCATAAACAACATCATTAAAAAGTATGAACATATAGTTCTGACCGACACAAGAGTTGCGGGTGAGATGGTCCTTATTGCCGACAAAGTTTCAAAAGGTAATTTCTCAGCGCGCATTGATGCTGATTCCAAAACACCTTATGTTCATGTTTTGCGAAACTCAATGAACAATATGCTTGATAACTCCGAAAAAAATCTTGATAACGCTATATCAACGTTACAAAATTTTTCAAAAGGCTCATTTCAATCTAGAAGTGATATCAGCATAGAGGGAAAAATGGCCGATCTTCTTGAAAATATCAACGCTCTTGGTCAATCTCTTCAAAATATGGAAAAAGAAAACCTTGCAAGCCAAAATCAAATTCTGGAATCTTCCACCCATCTTAACAAAACGATAGCAGAAATCACAGACACAACTATTATAGAACTGAAAAATATGATCCAAACTACTGTAGATAGAATTCATAATGTATCTGAGAAAGAAAATGCAATGGTTGAAAACCTTCAAACACTTGTAGCAAACGCAAATGAGACCAAGGCTATTTTAGAAACTATTGGTGATATTGCAGATCAAACAAATCTCTTAGCCTTAAATGCAGCTATAGAAGCGGCACGTGCCGGTGAGCATGGACGTGGATTTGCCGTTGTTGCGGATGAAGTAAGAAAACTAGCTGAACGTACACAAAAAAGCTTAGCTGAAACAGCAGCGACTACAAACGTGCTGATCCAGTCTATTTCCGACTCATCAGAAGCACTCAATGCCAACGCAGAAGATGTCAATGATGTGTCTTCTGAGATCAATACCATCAGTGAAAAGATGGATGAGATCATCGAAGTACTCAATAAACTTACAAAAATAGCGTAACATAAATACTTCGAGAGGGTAGTGATGCTGTTATATATACACATACCCTTTTGCGATTCTAAATGTTCCTACTGTGCTTTTAACTCCTATGTAGACAAGTTTCACCTCAAAGAGCAGTATATGCAAGCTCTTTGCACACAGCTTGCGTTTGAGCTTCAAAGGTTTCAAGTACAAAACAGATCGATAGAAACACTTTTTATCGGGGGAGGTACACCATCTACTGTTTCAGCTGAACTTTACGCGCCCATTTTTAAGCTCTTAGCACCCTACTTGGACAAAAATATAGAGATAACCAGTGAAGCCAATCCAAACAGTGCAACACTAAAATGGCTTCAAATGATGCGCCAGCTCGGGGTTAACCGTATCAGTTTTGGAACACAAAGTTTTAATGAAAAAAAATTAAAACTTCTAAATAGAGCACATAGCAGTGATGATGCCAAAAATGCTGTTATAAATGCAAAAAAAGCAGGCTTTAAAAATATCTCACTCGATCTTATCTATGCCACGATAAATGATACAAAAGAGCTTCTTGAAAAAGATCTTCAAATCGCTTTTTCCCTTCCCATAAATCATCTGAGTGCCTATGCACTCACCATAGAAGAAGGCACTCCTTTTGCCACAAAACCACAAATGTCACAAGAGTCACTTGAATTGACCTCATGGTTGTTTCACGCTATAGAACTACACGGTTTTAAACAATACGAAATAAGCAACTTCGGCTCATATCAAAGTCAGCATAACCTTGGTTACTGGAAGTATAAAGACTATATCGGCTTGGGCAGCGGAGCAGTCGGAAAACTCAACGACACAAGATTCTACCCGACATCTGATATTGAAGCGTACATTCAAAACCCTCTCAATATATCTCAAGAGTATCTAAGCCATGAAGATATAAAAATTGAAAAGATCTTCTTAGGTTTTCGATCAGTTCTGGGAGTAAAGCTCAATATACTTAGCGAAACGGAACTACAAAGAGCAAAAATTTTACTCGATGAAAACAAGCTTGTTCAAAAAGGAAACACTTTATATAACCCTGATTATCTTTTGGCAGATGAGATTACATTATTTTTAAGCTCTTGAAGATTTTTTAATCATTGTTTAGCTAAAATCTTGAACTTACTATAATTGAAGGTTTTTCATGTTTGGTTTAGGTTTTACTGAAATAATTATTATTGCTATTATTGCCATACTCTTTTTAGGCCCAGATAAACTTCCCACAGCCATGGTCGATGTCGCCAAGTTTTTTAGAAGCGTTAAAAAAACCATTGGCACGGTCAAGGATTCTATAGAAGAAGAGATGCATGTCTCAGAGATGAAACAAGAAGCACTCGCTTACAAAAAAGAGCTTTTAAGTGCCAGTGAAGAACTGAACAAGGCTACCGACATGACACAGGTTGGTGCACAGCTCACAAACCTGAGTGATGATATCTTAGGTGATGAGACAGAACCAAAAAAAGATTCACCAAAAGCACCCACACAACCTGAAAGAGTTACTTTTGAGAAAAAATCAATGCAAGAAAAAATAAATAAAAAAGAAGATACTGCTGATGTTTGATGATCTAAGACCCCATTTAATAGAGCTGAGAAAAAGACTCGGCATCTCTGTTGCAAGTCTGATTGTTATGTTTTTTGTTATGTTTTATTTCCATGAGCCATTACTTGAGTGGATGATTGAACCACTCAATACTGCACTTATAGAAGTTGGTAAAAAGTCACTTCATGCAGCTGATGGTATGGTAACAACGAGTCAAGTTGGCGGCGCCTTTTTTGTTGCACTTAAAGTTGCTTTTTTTGCGGCTATTTTAGCTGCACTACCTATCATACTTTCACAAATATGGATGTTCATAGCTCCTGGTTTATATGCTAGTGAAAAAAAGATGATCATCCCATTTATAATTGGTGGAACAACAATGTTTGTCATCGGAGTGATGTTTGCTTATTACATAGTGACCCCGTTTGGATTTGACTTTTTGATCACCTTTGGTAGTTTCAGGTTCACACCCCTTATCAATATAGAGGACTATGTAGGATTTTTTACAAAAATTATGTTTGGTTTTGGTTTAGCTTTTGAGCTTCCCATTTTTGCATACTTTTTAGCACTACTTGGTCTTGTTGATGACAGACAGATGAAAGACTTTTTCAAGTATGCCATCGTACTTATCTTTATAGTTGCAGCACTTTTAACACCACCTGATGTACTTACTCAACTGCTTATGGCGGGTCCGCTTATCATACTTTATGGGATCTCTATCATCATAGTAAAGATTGTAAATCCCGCTTCCCAAGAAGATGATGCCGAAAGTGAGAATAAAGATGAAGAAGATCTTCCTGCAAAGAGTACTAATATAGAGAAAAAAAGTGAGTAGCAAAGAGTTACTCACCTCCAGTTACGACTTTGATCTTCCTCAGGATCTTATAGCCCTGCACCCTGCCAACCCAAGAGATCATGCAAAACTTCTTGTGTATGACAGAGCCACCGACACGATCACACACACCTTTTTTTATGATCTTGAGAACTATCTTCCAAAAGATGTTGCACTTATATTTAACGATACCAAAGTGATCAAAGCCAGACTTTATGGAATCAAACAAAGTGGTGGCAAAATAGAGTTGCTCATCAACAAAGCACTCAATGCCTATGATGTTCATGTCTATATACGTGGAAAAGTGAAACCTTCTACGCTTATATTTTTCACCGAAGCACTCCAAGCCAAGGTGATAAAACTCAACGAGGACGGCAGTCGTGTTGTCAACTTTTTTCACAACAAAGAGAAACTAAGATTTGAAGATATACTGCCAATCATTGATGCAATCGGTCATATCCCTCTTCCCCCTTATATACAAAGAGACGACAACAAAGAAGATGAGAGTGAATACCAAAGTGTTTTTGCCAAAAAAGAGGGTGCTGTAGCAGCTCCTACAGCCTCTTTACATTTTACCCAAGCACAACACGAAAGAGTATGCAAAAAACATAAACATGCGTATGTTACTTTGCATGTTGGAAGTGGTACCTTTAAACCTGTAGAGGCTGAAATCATCACTGAGCATCCTATGCATTCTGAGTACTACAACATCTCCGAGGAAGCCAAGCATCTACTTGATTCTGATCTAAAGATATTGAGTATAGGAACAACTTCCACGCGCACTATAGAGTACTATGCACGACATAGAGAAAAAACACGTGGAGAGGCAAACCTGTTTTTACATCCACACAACAAGCCATTGCGGGTCAACCATCTTTTGACAAACTTTCACCTACCAAAGTCAACACTTCTTATGCTTGTTGCATCATTTGCTGGGCTTAAAAAAACACAAGAGCTTTACACAGAAGCTATAAAGAACAAATACCGCTTCTATTCTTATGGCGATGCAATGCTCATTTTATAGATCAACGTATCTCGAACCTGTTTCTTCCGTTCTCTTTAGCTTTATAGAGTGCTTCATCAGCACGCTGAATAAGTGAATTTGTATCATCTCCATGGTTGTAAACAGTCAAACCAAAAGACAAGGTAAGTGATCCTATCTCGCTAAAGGAGCACGCTTTGATCGCTTTTTGAAGTTTTTGCGTTAAGATTTGTATATTTTTCAAATCAGATCTGTTGGTAATGATAACAAACTCTTCACCACCCCATCGAGCAAGAAAGTCATCATCACGTATGCTGGAAGTAAGACAGTTTGCCAACTCTTGTAAGACCTTATCCCCGATGCTGTGACCATATGTATCGTTGATATCTTTAAAATTATCTATATCAAGTAAAATAAATCCAAACAGATAGTCATAACGCCCCGCTGATTTAATTTTTGAGTGAAGTTTATTATCAAAGGCTGCACGATTATAAAGTCCTGTCAAGGTATCATGTGTTGAAGAGAATTCTAACTTCTTTTTCTCTGTTACATCTTCTCTGTAAGCACTATAACCTATTTTATCTCCGTTTTCATCATACAACGAGTCTATAGTTGTTTTCACCCAATAGTAACTTCCATCCGCTTTTTTGTTCTTTATTTCACCGACAAACTGTTGGCTATTATTGAGCTTATCCCACATCTCATCATAAAAACTATCGGGAGTATCGGGATGTCTAAAAATATTATGATTAACACCGATGAGTTTCTCTCTTGGTATCCCGGTAAATTCTACATATGACTTGGACACTGAAGTTATAACTCCATTAAGATCAGAAGTAGTATAAAGTAGCGTATTAAAAATCATATCATTGAGTCTGTCAAGCTCTTTATTTTTATATCGCAGTTCTTTGCTTGTAACATTGGTTAAATGAGTAAGCGCTTTGAGTATACGGTTGGTGTTATCTTTATAGCTATTCGTATATGTTTTTTTATTGAGCGTTTTTGACTCACTGAGCAATAAAACCGTTGTGGTAAGGTTAAGCAGTTCATTCATCTTTGAGGAGTGCAAATACTCACCATATGTAAAAAATCCAGCACTTGGAGCAAGCGTGTTAAGCATAGAAAATTCATTTTCCAATGCTTTGCCCATCAATGTTTTTCTTGCACTACATGAGTATATAAATAAAGCCTCTGCCGGATAGTTTTGAAGCTTGTTGTAGTTGCTGCTCAACGAGCTTTGCATATCCTCTATACTACCATACGCAAACTGTACAGCTTCGCCTTCATACAAGTTCGCACTAAAAAGAAATGAGCTATCTTGCAAAACACTGATGGGTGTGCGTGCTACTTTTGTGCCATTTCTGCAAGTTAACAAGGGAAATTCATAACTTGTGCGAGGAATACCTTCTGCGATATCTTCACCAAGATATTTTTTATATATATCCTTAATCGGTTTGCCATCTATCTCACTTACCACATTGCCCTTTGCTTTTGTGATGATCATTTTTTTACCTATAGGGTTCCAGTTAAACATAGACTCACTCTTGGCTATCAAGCTCTCCCCACTCAATGATGCAACAACACAGGCATTTTCCAAACAAAAAGAGTCATTGAAAACAAAGGTTTTTTCAAACATTATATTATCTGCAGCTCGTCCACCGGCAATAATCATATCGCTTTTGATATTTGCAAAAACATTTAAAAGCTCTTGTGCATTGCTTGTGAGTCCGTCACTAAAAACTATAAGTGCTTTTGTTTGATCATTAACAATCTTTGCAATCTCATTTTCAAGATTATGCGGATCTTCCAGATTTACTATGCATGATTGTACCTTACTCGTATCAAAAACACTAAAGGAGATCAGCACCTCATTTTCATACATCTTACCTTCATATATTTCACCACTTGTACTAGTCCCTATCACCAATGCACTTGGAAGTTGCTTTTTAATGTATGAAGATATACTAAGAGCGACACGGGTATCAATGATTCCACAAAATACCTGCACCAATATATTTTGAGATTTTTTTAGCCCGTTTAGCTCTATAAAATTTTGTAATTGTTCTTCGTTATTATACAAAACATTGAAAACTCTCACAAATCAACCTTTTTAGTTGTTTTTTTTCATTATACATTATTTTAGTAAAACTTTTCCATTTACAACTTCGATATCACCGTTGAGCTCTGCTTCAAAAAGTCGGTTTGGGAATTTTTTAAGTGCATCATCGTATGTCGGAGCATTTTTACAATACACTAAAAAATCATCTTCACAAAAGTTGCCCTGAGTTGATGCATCTTGAGTATCACTATGAAATTTGGCAGTGAATGCATCTATATCATAAATAGCTTCTGCTTTTTGCTCCTGCAAGAGCATCTGTGTTGCTCCACTCTCACCAAGGCGCTGAGGAAGTACATATATTTTTTTGCCCATCTTAAGAGCTATCTCTATACTTCTCATACTTCCGCTCTCAAGCTCAGCTTCAGCCACAATCAGCACATCACCCAAGGCAACGACAAGCTCATTGCGAACAACAAAGCTCCAAGGAGTAGCTCGAAAATCCGGCGCGAATTGACTTAAAAGTAAACCTTTTTTCTCTATCTCAGCGAGTAGGTTTTTGTTGACTGCGGGATACTTTATGTCTATACCACACGGTAAAACAGCTATGGTATTTTCCGCTTTTGCACCATTATGTGCAGTTGCATCAATACCCATAGCACCCCCACTGACAATGCACACACCCCTACTTGAGAGTTTTTGTGCTAAAGTCAGAGTAACCATCCTGGAATATTTTGAGGGTCTTCTTGAGCCGATAATTGAGACTTTTACTCTTTTTAGAAGTGCTTCATTACCCGCATAAAAAAGCTCTTGCGGGTACTTTTTCATCCCCTCCAGTGCAATTATGTGCTCAGTAATAACAGGCATAACTCAATACAAGCCGTTGATATATACAAGCTCTACATCTTTTAGTAAATCTTTGGATTCACTCAATGCCGCAATAGTATTAGCATGGGGGTGTCCTATGGCTATGGCCGTTCCATGAGACTTGGCAATTTCAACAGCTTTTTTTATCTGCTGGTTTATGTAAGCTTTATCAGTATGGTGATCCAAAAAGACATCACGTGCCATATATTTATATCCATAGTTTTTCATAACTTCAGGCGCCTTTGTTTGTGCGGTAGTACGACTATCTATAAAAGTGACACCTTGGTTTCTCAAAGCAAAGATGAGTCTATTCATAGCAATTTCATTTGATGTGAACTTACTCCCTGTATGGTTGTTTATATAGGTGACTTTTGGGAAAAGTTTTTTGATCTCTTTGACTCTCGCAAGAATTTTTTCTTTTGAATCACTTACCCTCAATGTAAAGGGTTCCTCTTTGGTAAAATTTTGTGCTTCCATGGGAAGGTGTACCATATAAAAGCTCTCTTTAGCTGCAAGTTTTGCTGAGTTTGGATGTCTGGGGCTTGGGGGAAGAAAAGACATGGTGATAGGGATGTGTAAATTTTTTATAGCGCTAACATGTGCTTTAAATGAAACATCATCTATTATGATCGCCAGTTTAGCTTTTGTTGTGATCAGTTTAGTTTCTCTTTGAGAAGATGAGAGTTCATCTATCTTCTGTGTGTCATACTCATGTGAAGCACTCAGGGAGTTTGTGTTTTTTTGTAAAACCTCTTTAAGCCTTGTGTTCACACTTGGAGTTTGCTCTTTTTTTGAAGAGGTAAGTTTTTTTTCCTGTTTGATATTTTGCGTTTTTGTCAAATCCTCTTGAGCCTTTTTATATCCAAAATAATATCCGCCTGTAAGTACCCCAAGCAATACTGCTACAAATGCCAAACTCCAAACACTATATGTTAAAAACTTTGAGCTCTTTTTATGCGTTTTTTTTCTTCTTTTCTTTGCCATACATTCTCCAAATTTTTGTAACTATACCTCAAATAATTTAAAAATTTCATTTCATGACAAAATGTCATATTATTCTCGCACTACATTTAAACTCTAAATCTTTACAATTGCTTTTTTTTAAGTAAACTTTCTATATAATTGCGCGTTCCTTTCTCTTTGTATCACAAGAGATGTGATATATTACATATCCGAAAGGGAAACAAGGCCATTACGGCGATATACCAAAAGGAGATTATACTCTATGAGAAATTACGAAAACCTAGTAATCGTAAAACCGACATTTACAGCAGAAGAGATTCAAGCAAGCATTAAGGCTGTGGAAGAAATCATTACTTCTAACGGTGGTGAAATAGCTGCAACAAACGCAATGGGCATGAAAAAATTAGCATACCCTATTGAAAAAAATGAGCGTGGTTATTACTACGTTATCTATTACACAGTTGTTCCTTCTGCAATTTCAGAAATTGAAAGACGTTTCCGTATCAACGAAGATCTTCTTCGCTTTGTAACAATCAAATACGATACAAACCGTGAGATAACAGCATGGAATCAGTTAGTTCAAAAAGCTCAAAAAGCATCTGAACCGGCAAAAGAAGAAGCTCCTGTAAAAGAGGAAGAAGCTCCTGCAACAGAAGCAGCAGCAGAGTAAGCATACGCTTAAACAATTAAGGAAAACTCATGTATAACAAAGTTATTTTGGTTGGAAACTTAACTCGCGATATCGAACTTAGATACTCTCAAGGTGGTATGGGTATAGCAAAAACAGCTATAGCTACCAGCCGTAAATTTACCAGTAATGGTGAAAAAAAAGAGGAAGTATGTTTCGTTGACATTACATTCTTTGGACGTAGTGCAGAGGTTGCCAACCAATACCTTAGAAAAGGAAGTAAGATCCTTGTTGAAGGGAGACTTAACTTTGAACAGTGGGTTGATCAAAACGGACAAAAGCGCTCAAAGCACTCAGTGACTGTTGAAACTATGCAGATGTTAGACTCAAGAAGTGACAGCCAAAACTCTATGAATGCACCTGCGAATGATGCAAATCAAGGTGGTGGTTATGTTCCTCCTCAGCAAGGTCAGCAACAAAGTTATCAACAGCCTCAACAAAGCTATCAACAGCCGAGTTACAACCAGCAGGCACAAAACCAAAGTCGTGAGATGCCAAGTAGCAACTCTGTTCCTGTAATTGACATCGATGAAGATGAAATTCCATTTTAGAAATAGATAATTAAGAGGTAATACCATGTCAGAAAAAAGAAAATACAAAAAAAGATATTGTAAATATTGTGAAGCAAAAGTTGACTTCATGGATTATAAAGATGTAGGAGCTTTACGTTTCTCTCTTTCAGAAAGATATAAAATCATGCCACGTCGTTTAACAGGTAACTGTAAACGTCACCAAGACATGATCGCTACAGTGATTAAAAGAGCTCGTGCTGCAGCACTAGTTCCATATACAGTTACTCGTAAACAAGTTGTAACTGCACCTTTTGAAAACCTAAGATAGGTTTTCTTTGGTGCTTTGCACCATAACTTCCAAAAAAGCATCTCCAAAACACACAATAACAACAAACCCTTACAATAGGAATATTTTTTGCTACTACATAGCTAAAAAGTGATCTTATGCGATATTTTATACTCTTTATATTTTTACTCCTGCATACAGCTTATGCACAATCAAACGATTTTTCAGTTATCATACATAAACCTTTCAACAGCGAACTCACAGACATAGTACAAGACTATGACAGACACATAAGTGCTGTTGGCTTCTCAACCGATTATGGTACACACGCTTCTCGCAGTTATAATGATCCCTACAGCTATCTTGAGAGTATCTCAAAACATACTGAGCATATAAACATCGTAAAACTCGACAGCAACGCACACATAACACTCGATAAAAACTTCGCGCTTAGCAAGCTTAACAAAGCTGTCAGCGTACTGAAAACTCCAAACGGCGGTTACTTTATCGGTGGTTATTCAAACAACGGGCAACTGATTATTTTACAACTTGACTCTGATGCCAATGTTATTTTTACCAAAATTTTTGCAACAAAAAACTACAGTAAAATGGCGAAGCTCACCCCCTTAAAAGATGGTGGCGTTGTAGCTGTTGGCTCTTCATACACCTCTCGTGAATATGGTGACAACCTCTTTAACAATGGCTTAGGACTCAACGATATCTATATCAGTAGATTTACTAAAGATGGACGGATGCTTTGGAGCAAAAAATATGGTACTCAGTTTGATGATACAGGGATTGATGCAGTAGAAGCAGATGATGGCTCACTTTTGATCTTATCGCAAACAAATGAAGGCAAAGACAAAACCATAGCCATCACGAGAGTAACAGAAGATGGAGATAAGATCTGGACAAAAGAGTTCCACAACAAACATCTTCACTCAGCACATAGAATCATCAAACTACGTGATGGAAATTTTCTCGTATCTCTTGTGCAAAATAACACCATAGATAAAGCTCAAATAAGGCTTGTTAAGATCGATCTTTTTAAAAATATTTTGATTGACACCATACTCAATACAACCTATGCAAGCACCCTCAATGACATCAAAGAGTACTCAAACGGCAGTATTGGCGGGGTCGGTTCTGTTAAAGACACTTACAATACAGATGGGCTCTTTATAGTTGTAGATGCCTCCTTGAAAATGCTGTGTCAAGAGCACTTTGGTGATGACAACTATGATACTTTCAATGCTTTAAGTATTTTAAACAACTCCCAAGCCGCTGTCGCAGGGATTCATACCGATGCAAACTCACAAGAAGCAAATATGTGGATACTTAAACTCAACGATGATTGCACCATTGCTCAAAAAACGCCACAGCTTCACAACGCTATCGACGCAAACAAGCATATAAGCACCCAACTTCCAAGCCATTTGTATGAACTTCTTGCAAAATTGTTTCAAGATGAGATCGATGCACACAAAATAAAACTCCATAAAGACCTCAGTATCGAGCTTATTGCTTCTAAACTTTATTTTGAACAATCACACTATAAACTCACCCAAGCACAAAAAAAATTTCTCAAACATTTTTCAAGTAAACTGATACCTTTTTTACAATTACATAAAGAGTATATAGAAGCACTTGAAATAGATGGTCATACCTCAAGTGAGTGGAAAAACGCAAACTTTACACAGCGATACCTCAAAAATGAGCAACTCTCTATGCGAAGAGCCTTTAGTGTGCTAAGCTATATGTTTACTAAGCAAGATCTAAAAACACAACGTTTTTTAACTACTCTCTTTAAGGGAAGTGGCTTGAGCTTTTCAAAACGAGTGATGCATAACAACACAGAAGATAAAAAACACTCAAGGAAAGTTTCTTTTAAAATTATTCTAAAGAACTCTACTCAGAGTCCTCAGAAGTAGAGTTGCTCACAGCACGAAACGAGTAACGCTGTTTGTCTTGTTTAAGTTTTTTATAGAGTTTAAACTTTGCTTTTTCAAGAGCTTCATCATCATATGAAAATTCACTTTGTATCGTTGCATCATCCACCTTGGCACTGTCCATGGCGAAAAGCTTCAGCTCTTTTTTTGTCAACTTTGCTTTTAGTACGCCATAAAGTTCTTTATCATCATTGATGATCTCTGTACTCGAAACTTCATAAAAATTTGCAAGTATCTCCCTAAAATCGTTTGTTTTGTGGTATTGTCTCCACACTGTTTTTTCTAACATTACAATTCCTAAATTTTATCTAAGATCTGTGAAAGATCTTTTGTTTCAACAACAATATTTGCTTCTTTTTTCAAAATATCACGTCCACAAAAAGCTACACGAGTACCGGCATGAGCAAACATACTCAAGTCATTAGCACCATCACCACAAACAAGTGTTTCCTCTTTGGTGACACCCAAAATATTTTGAAGTCTTATAAGCATATCGCCTTTTGAGAAGTTAAACATCATGTCACCACCTACGAGTCCCGTCAGTTTTCCATCTTTATGGTGCAGAGCATTTGAGAAGTCCGCATCATAACCAAGGATATCTTTGGCATAAGATGTTGCTGTTCTAAAGCCTCCGCTAAAGCAGACAACTTTCATCCCCCGTTTTTTAAGCTCCGCTATAGTTTCTTGTGCACCAGGCATATATGGAAGGTTATGACTTATCTTCTCAACTACCTCATACTCAAGACCTTTGAGCAGTCCTACCCTTTGTTGAAGTGATTCAAAAAAGTCGAGTCTTCCACTCATCGCCTCCTCTGTGATGCGGCTTACCTCATCACCGATACCAAGCTCCTCAGCAAAAAAATCTATTGTCTCACCATCCATAAGGGTGGAATCAAAATCAAAAACAGCTAGTTTTAACATCTCTATTACTCTCTTTTGTTATAATGTCGCAATTATATCTAAATAGGAATATATTTGTTTGCTACACTTATAAATAAACTCAAAAACGATACATATATAACGCTAGAAACAACTCCCGGACACTCTCCTGTTTTTACTCCCACCATAGACAGGATCGAAAAACTGGGGCTTCACGATCTGGTCGATGGCTTCTCAACCACGGACAATCCACTGGCAAAACTCAAGTACAATGCACTCTTTGGAGCAAAAATGCTCCAAGACAGATTTCAAAAACCGGTCATTGCTACTATGAGTATGCGTGATAGAAACAAAATCGCCCTGCAGTCAGATCTTCTGGGTGCCAACGAAGTGGATATACGTACTATCCTTGCGCTTACGGGTGATCCAGCCACCATGAGTGATCAGCCACATACAAAAGGTGTTTTTGAGGCAGACAGCTCCATGCTTTTAGATATCATCTCCTGTTTTAACTCAGGTATTAACTATGCAGGAAAACCGTTTCAAACACAGCCAAAACCGATCTACCCATTTGCGGTTGTAAACTCTTATGCAAAAAACTTCAAAACACTGCAAAAAAAGATACAAAAAAAGATCAAACACGGTGCAATAGGGATCATCACGCAACCCGTTTATGATATCGAAAATGCCAAAAAACTTTTAGAGCTTAGAGATGCTGCAAACAAAGAGTGCTGCCCTGAGAACAAAAAAGCAGAACTGATACTGGGCGTTTTTCCCATCACAAAGCTTAGAACAGCCCAGTTTCTTTCCGCTCATGTACCCGGCATAGATGTTCCAAACAGATGGATTGAGCTACTTAGAGCCGCACATGAAAGATCTCCCCAAGAGGAGTACAAAGTAGGATTTGAACTCTCCAAAGAACTATTTGAAGATCTTAAAGCACTCCATCCAAAGATACACCTCATGACAGCAAATCAGTTCGAGATCGCTAAAGATATTTTGATCTAAACTCTAAAATGAATGCACATATTTTCTAAATATCTCTATAGGTAAGGGCTTACTAAAATAGTAACCCTGCACCTTGTAACAGTTTAAGAA